>JBMZST010000074.1:0-7207 GCA_049623265.1 Porticoccaceae bacterium | reverse complement strand
CCGGTTACCATGGCCACTTTGCCGCTCATATCAAATTCTGTAGTCACTCTTCAATTCCTTACTGGTCGGTTATTCATTGTTGTTGTATTTGGTTACTCGGGGGGTAGTTTAACCCGAGGATGGCTGAGCAACTAGGGGGAATGGGGCTCTGGAGTTCTTGGATGTAACTATCATCAGGAATGCACTGCCGACTAGGGGTTCGCATCAATTGGACTGTGACTTGGCGGATGGTCTAGACGCAAGAAAAGGTATTGACGGCCTATCCATAAGTTACATACCCCTCCATCTCATTGGTATCCAAATGCGGTACGCCATTAAATCCCGTCAAATTCATCTTGTGCTGATTAAAGAAAAAATGACTGATCGCCGTATTCTTATACTGCAGATTTAGATCAAAGATATTCTCATCCGGAATCCCCAGTACCAGCCCCACAAAGGTACTTATGGACCCGCCAGACCCAATGGCTAAAATGCGACTGCTACTGTTGGACATTGCCATAATCTGCTGCTGGGCATCCAGCACCCTGCCCTTAAATTGTGCCCAGGTCTCTGGCACATTCTCGACTCTATCCTGGGTCCAGAGGGTCAGCACTTTCCGCAGCAGCCTAAAATGATGTCTCTTGTCGTCGGGGTTATCGGCGATGGCTTTGATCAATGGATCGTCGCCATTGGCCTGAGTATAGGATTCGGTCATGGCAACAAAGTTATATTCATTGAGCCCAGGTATCACCAGGCGATCTGTACCATCGACACCCATGCCCGCACAGATACCATTCATGGTTTCATGATGGCGCACCATATCTCCAACTATTAGGTGATCGAACGCCATACCCCGCATGCCCAGATGATCACCTAACCAACGGGACTGCTTGTGGCCGAGGTCTGATAGCTGGTCATAGTTGGCCGCACCAAAGGAGGCCTGGGCGTGGCGGACAAGGTAAAGCTCACTCATTGAAGTTCCTACAGTATTTTCAAATTATTTTTACGCTGTATTTAAACTCAGTTTGAATGCCGTTAATAGCGTAGTTAAGCCTATAGAGGTTATTGGTGGCATTAATAGGGTATAGGATTGGCTGGTTTTGGAATCAAACAGAGACTAATCTACGCTATATCAGTGATCTCGGAATTAGGAGCCAGTTATGTCTGAATACAGCGCCAAAGTGATCTGGAAACGTGCTGAAGATGAGCACTTTATTGACAATAAATACAGCCGCGGCCACCGCTGGGAGTTTGGTGGCGGCACTGTAGTACAGGCCTCCTCATCTCCCCATATTGTTCCTTTGCCCTATTCAATTGAGGCCAATGTTGACCCCGAAGAAGCCTTTGTAGCGTCGCTTTCCAGTTGCCATATGCTGTTTTTCCTAGCCCTTGCTGGAAAACAGAGATATGTGGTTGATGAATACCAGGATAACCCTGTCGGTATTATGGAAACTGATGATAGTGGCAAGAGCTGGATAACCAGGGTGACTTTGCGACCCTCTGCAAAATTTTCCGGTGACAGGCAACCTAGTTATAAGCAACTGGAAGCACTGCATCACAAGTCTCACGAGCTTTGCTTTATTGCCAATTCTGTCCGATCGGAAATTGTGACCGAAATTATCGCCTGAAAGCCCATCCGGTGAACGCCAGAACCAACAAAAATAGCCCCAAATACACTATAAAAATTAGCAACTTACGCGTATACTCCGCGACCTCGCAACCAGGGGCCTGTGCGCCCCAAGCCACAGGTACCTTAATGTCATCCGCCGACTTCGAATCCTTAAGTCTCTCTGCTCCCGTTCTTAAAGCTGTAAAGCAACTGGGTTACGAGCAACCCTCGCCGGTTCAGGCTCAGAGTATCCCCATTTTGCTGGAGGGTAAAAACCTACTGGGTACGGCGCAGACAGGTACTGGCAAGACCGCTGCCTTTGCGCTGCCGTTTTTGAGCAAGGTGGACGAGAAGCAAAAGTCGCCGCAGATTCTGGTATTAACCCCCACCCGCGAGCTGGCTATTCAGGTGGCTGAGGCGTTTCAGAGCTATGCCAAATATATGAAGGGCTTTAATGTGCTGCCGATTTACGGCGGTGCTGATATAGGCGGTCAACTGCGCAGCCTAAAACGTGGTGTACAGGTTGTCGTGGGTACCCCTGGCCGTATGCTGGATCATCTGCGTCGTCGCAGTCTTGACCTTAGCCAGATCAAAGGTCTGATTCTGGATGAAGCCGACGAGATGCTACGTATGGGCTTTATTGATGATGTAGAAACCATCCTCTCCCAGACTCCGCCGGAATGTCAGCGTGCTCTATTCTCTGCCACCATGCCCAATCAGATTCGCCGTGTTGCCGAGAAATACCTGGGTGATGCTGAACGGGTTAGCATTGAGGCCAAAACCAAAACCGTTGAGCGTATTGAGCAGCAATATGTGACGGTTAAGGCCCACCAGAAGATGGACGCCCTGACTCGGGTGCTGGAAGTCGAAGCTTTCGATGGCATGATTATCTTTGTGCGCACCAAGTCCTCTACTGTGGATATTGCCGAGCGCTTGGAGGCCCGGGGCTTCTCCTCGGCTGCACTGAATGGTGACCTTAGCCAGGCCCTGCGGGAACGCACCATCAATCGCCTCAAAAAAGGCCAGATTGATGTGGTTGTGGCCACAGATGTAGCTGCCCGTGGGCTGGATGTGGAACGCATCAGCCATGTAATCAACTTTGATATTCCCTACGACAATGAGTCCTATGTGCATCGTATTGGTCGCACCGGCCGCGCTGGTCGCGAGGGCAAGGCGATTTTATTTATTACGCCCAAGGAAACACGTTTGCTGCGTTCCATTGAAAAGTCGACGCGCCAAACCATTACCCCGCTGACTATGCCGACCAATGAGGAGGTCAGTGATCAACGTATCCAGCATTTTACTGACCAGCTGGTGAAGACATTGGAAACCCCCCGTCTCGACAAATTCCGCGACCTGATCACCAGATTTGCCGATGAGAATGGGCTGGATATGGCGGATATCGCTGCTGCCCTCACCTACGAAAATCAAAAGGAGCGTCCACTATTTCCCAAGCTGGATAATATTGTGGCGCCCCGAGATAACAACCGTGAGCGCAAAGAGACGCGTCGCGACCGCAAAGAGAGTCCCCGCAGGGATGACCGGCCTCAGCGGGACCCCGAGATTCGCGATGAGAATGGCAATAATATCCCTATGGTGACCTACCGTCTGGAGGTGGGAAATAATGATGGCATCACACCGTCGAATATTGTCGGCGCTATCGCCAATGAAGCTGATATCAGCAGTCGCTACATAGGTTCTATCAAACTCCATGATGACTACAGCACCGTCGATCTGCCCGAGGGTATGCCGGATGATCTGCTCAAACATCTCAAGAAGGTGCGGGTTTGCGCCAAACCCATGCGCCTCAGTGTATTTAACCCCAATGCTAGGCCCGCAAAGCAGGCGTCTGACTCCAGCGAGCCGCGTCAGCCGCGCATCAAGAAGACCCTGAGCCGTGATGTAAATGAGAAACGCACGGCCGATAGTCAGCGGCCAGCCAAGAAAAGAGACTTTGGCAAAAAGAAACCCGCCGGTGGCAAGTTTGCCAAAGACAAAAAATTTGCCAAGGGCAAGGCCACAGACGGCAGCAGCCCAATCAAAAAGAAAAAAAGCTATACCAAGAAGCCAAAAAAAGCCAAGAGCTAATTCTGGGTAATCAACAAATCAAGCGCGGCCAAATGCTCTAGCATGGCCGCGCTTTTTTGTGGGTCCAGATTTTGTTGCTGGTTAAAAAATTCTTCGGCCATAGGTGCAATGCTGCAGCGCTCAGGCAGGGGTGACTGGCTGGCAATTATCTGCTGGATCCCTGGCACAAAAATAAACTGCAGCCACTGGTTAAAGGATAGCTGGTCCACCGCAAAGGGTTCAGTACTGGCCAGCGCCTCTGCCGAGGGCGGCTGCTCTTGCCACAGATTCATAGCCTGTAACCCAGCACTTATATCAGCCAGCAAATCGGCTAACTCGTTATAGACCGGCATCAGCCAATCTCGCGGCGAAATGGCGGCAGTGCATTAATTAGCTGAGTGCCATAGCGCTTGGTGACCAGGCGCTTATCCAGAATAGTCACAGTGCCGGTATCTGTTTCCGTGCGCAGCAGGCGTCCACAGGCCTGGATTAACCGCAGAGAAGCAATCGGCAGAGAAATATCAAAAAAGGAATTGCCGCCGTTATCTTCAATCCATTCGGCCAGTGCCTCTTGCAAAGGATCATCTGGCACCGCAAAGGGCAGCTTGGCAATCACCACATGCTTGCAGTAGTCGCCGGGCAGATCCACACCCTCAGCAAAGCTAGCCAACCCCATTAAAATACTGGTGCGACCCTGGTCTACCCGCTCTTTATGCAGCCGCACCATCTCGCGGTTAGAGTACTGGCCCTGTATCAAAATAAGCTTGTGTAGATCGCGAGACAGCTCATCGTAGACCTGCTCCATCTGTCGCTTGGAGGAAAACAGCAGCAATGTGCCCGATTTATTTTCAATCAGGGATTCAAAGTTATCCACAATATAGCGACTGTGCTCATCCACACTATTGCCTTCCACGGCATCATTGGGCACGCGCACCACGGCGGCTTCGGCATAGTTAAAAGCACCGGCAACAGAGAGGTAGCTGGCACTGTTAGGCATACCAATCTCCCGCTGCAAACTAGTGAAATTACCCAGCGAACGCAGCGTAGCAGAGGTTACCACAGCAGCATAACAACTGCCCCAGAGTTGCTGGCGTAGTATCTCCGCGGCCTGGATGGGGCTGGCGTTAATACTGATATCCAGATTGCCACCCCCGCCTTCATCCAGTCTCAGCCAGCAGGCCATGGGCATCTCGTTTTGCTTTAGCTCTCTATGCAGCCTGTCCCAAAGGGCCAATAATTTCTCTGCGCGGCCCAGCCAGTTGCCTGCCTGTTGATAAAACAGTTCTATATCCGGCAATGGCACTGGGTATTGTTTGTCGCTTAGGGCCTCACTTAATGTATCTTCCAATACTTCCAGGCGCCCTAGCCAACCACTTGTTCGCAGAGTAATTTGCGAAGCCAGATCGCGGATGGCTTCACCCACATCCCCATGGGCAAAGCGATAGCGACCCTCGGCATGGTCTGACTGGTCCACATACTGCTTAAGTAGCGGATAGGTCATGGCCAGGAGTTCGGTAATTATGCCCGCTTCTTTTTCAATGCGCGGTAACTGCTCCGACAGTGCACTGTCTTTGGCAAATAGCGGTGCTTGCCCCTTGATCTGTTTGGGCAGCCTCTCCAGCCAGCTCAGGGTGCTGTTAATGCGACATTCGGCACCAAAATGACGAACCGCCGTATCACCCAGACGATGACCCTCATCGAAAATATAGATGCAATCCTCTGGTGCAGGCAGTATGGCGCCGCCCCCCAGAGCCAAATCAGCCATTACCAAATCATGGTTGGCCACTATCACTTCGCTCTCGTCCAGATTATTGCGCGCATTAAAAAACGGGCACTGATTAACAAAGCGGCACCGCCGCCCGGTGCACTGTCGGCGGTCCACTGTCAGTGCGCGCCATTCGACTTCACTGACACGGGTTTCCCAAGAGTCCCGCTCCCCATCCCAGGTACCGTCCTCCAGTGCCAGAGCCATCTCGCGATA
Source organism: Porticoccaceae bacterium (assembly GCA_049623265.1). Taxonomy (GTDB): domain Bacteria; phylum Pseudomonadota; class Gammaproteobacteria; order Pseudomonadales; family Porticoccaceae; genus HTCC2207. The sequence goes on along the minus strand of JBMZST010000074.1, from coordinate 1,571 downwards.
CAGCTCTTCGGTCTCTGCATTGGGATTAAATTGCTGTTCGTCTTCAAATAGGAATAACCCGGCATCCTTGGATTTCACCGAATCGATTATCTGCTCCATACGCAGGTTGCAGGCGTAGCGGCCTCGGCCTTTGACCAGAGCACAGCTGTAGTCCCAGTCGCAGCTTTCCATCAGTTCGGGGAGGTCTTTGTGAATCAGCTGCTCTTGCAGGGCAATGGTACCTGTGGCGACCACGACGGTTTTTTTCAGGGATCGCGCTATGGGCAGCGCGGCCATAAGATAGCCTACGGTTTTACCTGTACCGGTTCCAGCTTCGATAACAGCCAGGCGCTTGTCTGCATCATCATCGCTCAGCGCATTGGCTATAGCGCCAATCATTTGCTTTTGGCCCAGTCTGGGGCTGAGATCTCGGGATTTTAAAAACTGTCTGTAGCCCTGCTGAATGCAGTCTCTGACATCAGTGTCTAACAATGATCATTTTTCCTGTAATGCGCGCTGCTGGGCCAACTGATTATTTACCGGGGCAGCATAGGCATCAATAGCTATAGAGCGGTGGATACTGGGTATTGTGGCTAACTGTGATTCAAACCTTACCTGCGCTTCTAACCAGTCTTCATCAGGCCACTGCTGCTTGAGCGTTTCCAGGGTCGCACTATCTTTATCACCCTGCATCTGCCAGGCCAGAATATTACTGGGAAACAACTGATAGTTGGTCTGTATTTGACGGTCAATCTCTGCGGCCAACTGATCAGCAGATTCAAAGTCAGTGGCAATAGGCTCGCCAAAGTTGACCTGTATGCGGCCTTTGTACTCCACCAAGCCTTTGAGGATAGTCTCCAGATCCTCAAACTCATCTTTCACATAGGTCAGTCCCTGCTGTGCGGCGTAGAGCTCGCGGGCCTTGTCGCCAGCACAGGGGTCGTACTCATAGGCAATAGACACTGGGACCAGATTGATATCGCCAATGGCAGCAGCAAAGTTCTGATCCTTATCTTTAGACAGGGCAAGCATTTTTAACAATGCTGTCTCGGTAAAATCGTTGCCATCTTTGGCGCGACCCTCGGCCTGGGCAATCCAGCAGGAGACACCATCACCGGTGATACTGTGCCGAATATAGCGGGACAGGGTTTTCAGTGCATCGAGCTTGTCGCGACGACCGGTCACTGATCGCTTAACAATAAAACTGCGGTTGACCCGCATCAGGTCAGAGGCATAGGGCTTACGCAACAGGTTGTCGCCAATGGCGATACGCACCGTTTTATGGTTTTCAAGAATTAGACCCAGATTAATCATAGCTGGATCAAGTGCTATATCCCGGTGATTGCTCATAAACAAATAGGCTTTGTTCACATCCAACTTGTCAGCACCGGAAAAGCTGTAACCGTCTGTAGTCCGTGCCAGTGCATCCAGCAGCGCAGTCGACATATGCGACTGAAAGTCCTCCACGGTGCGCACGGTTGAAGCCAACTTGCTCAGGCTATTTTTTAACCAGGGCCGGGCCATAACCTTAAATAGGGGTAACTTGCTCAGTATCGGCAGCCTGCGCGATAGCAGCAGATCTAAAAACTCTG
>JBMZST010000073.1:0-7216 GCA_049623265.1 Porticoccaceae bacterium | reverse complement strand
GCTATTTCAATACCATTGACTTCAGCCATCTGCAGCGGATGGGTATCGAGAAAACTCCGGCTATACTCCGCCTGGGAGACCGAAGACAGGATTAGCACCAGGCTAAACAATACATATTTCATAGATTGGCCTTAGAGTGACTCTACCGGGAGCAGAGCGTTTTATTGTTATATTGCAGTTCAGTTTGTGACTGAACCCTGGTGTCTGTTACGACAAAGCCCTTGCGATCAGATTATTTATTTGACAGTATTGGCATATTAGGTGCCATATTATAGGCAGTGCCGTTGACAGAGGTCAAACCGAGACTTATGGGGAGGATTTAGAATGAGTAGCAGAATCACCGGTATTTTAAAATGGGTAGCAGCAGCCGCTATAGCGCTTGTAGTCCTGTTGGCATTGAGCTTGCCGTCCATTCTAAAGGGGTTTGGACTGCACCCTGAGTATCATGGAGAAACCTATCAGTTGCCCGGCAAGCGGGCACTGGTAATTACCACCAGTCATGCAGTACTCAACGCCCCCGGGGAGAGCGAAGGTGAGCCAACCGGTGTGATGGCGTCGGAAATGACCCACCCCTACTACGGCTTTACCGATGCCGGCATGCAGGTAGATATTGCCAGCATTAAGGGCGGCCAAATCCCCGTTGACCCCCAGACTCTGGGTCGGGTGATTAGAACCCCAGAGGATGAGCGCTATCTGCAAGACCCAACACTCCAGGCTAAGGTCAATAATTCCCTGCTGATCGATAATGTGGATTTCACCGCCTACGATGCCATTTTCCTGTCCGGTGGCTGGGGCGCAGCCTATGATATGGGTTATTCCGAGGTCTTGGCTGAGAAAATATCCGCGGCCTATTATGCCGAGACCCCGATTATCGGCTCTGTGTGCCACGGGGCTCTGGGGTTGATTAATGCGCTGGATAAGGATGGCAATAAGCTGATTGCCGGCCGACGTATGACTGGGGTGACCGATAAACAAATTAAACAACTGGGCATTGAAATCACGCCCCAGCATCCCGAGGCCGAGCTGCGCAAGGCCGGGGCATTATTTGAAGCCGAGACCAAGTTGATTGATTTTTTTGCGACCCATGTGGTGGTGGATGATGAGCGGCGATTTGTCACCGGCCAAAATCAAAATTCCGGCCATGAGACAGCCCATCAAATGATGGCAATTATTGCCGAGAACGCAGGCCAATAGAGGCTATAACAAGCCTCTATCAGTCCGACTGATCACTGGCCCTGGTACCAAATAGGTGAGGTCCAGGCCATTTCGCGAATCACTTCCGGGTAGGCGCCATTGCTACAGACCTCCGGGCGATCCGCTTCAGCAATGGCGGCACAGTCATAGGTGTGCCAGCGCGCGGTCTCTGGCTCAACGGCCCTGAGGTAGTAGTAGGCAGATTGCGTCGGGTCAAAGTCATTGTCGGTGTAAACCGCACAGAGACTATCAGCACCGGCCTCCTCTGAAGCCACAGACAATACCTGGGTATTCATTTTGCCGGCGCTATCAATCCAGCCCTTGATTAGATGCAGGTCCCGCAGCTTAAGACCCTCAGGGTCTTTGGCGGCATAGGCCAGCAGCCTGGGTTTAGCCGCGCCTTCGGTAGCAGTTAAATCGCCGCCCATAGGCACACCAGCGGCATAGGCTTGCTCAACCATATCGGGGGCATCACAGAGCCCCTGATCTAGATCCCAGCCGGCAAATAGACGGGGACGAATTCTTGGCCCTGAGGTGCCAAATACTTCTTTGCGCAACATGGCATCGAAGATAGCGTCGCGGGTATTTTCCTTGGCCCAGACACCGGCCAAACCACCTGGATTGCCATCAATACCGCTGGTTAAAAGGCCAGGCCGCAGGCGTTCTAAAGGCGTTGATTCACCAGTAACTGCACCGTCCCAGTCGGATTCAACCAGGCCGCCGGGATTGGCAGAATGGGTATCCGTTGCCGCAATAACCCCTAACTTCACCGGATTCAGGCCGATCTTCTGCTCCTCTTTAAGCCCAACCAATAGGGCTGAACGCTGGAAATCTGTGGGATGCACACAGCCAGCGCCGAGCATACCATTGCTGCCATTGACGCCATCCTCACATTCCGCGGTCACCTCAGAGGCCTGCCCCACCACCAGTCCATCCCCTGACATATCACGGGTGACAAAGGTTTTGTTCTCGCCCATACGGCGCACGGATTCAATATTACAGAGTTCATCCGGCGCACCGAAAACAGTGCTCAGACCATTGATGCACTCTGAGTTACCTTTGTGCTGAAAGATTTCCATAATTGGCTCGCGCTTCAGTCGCGACTGGGCATAGGCAACCTTGGCCGCAGCTGTATCCTCAAGCTGCATATAGGGCGCCATACGACCATTGGCCAGATTGGAGTTATGGGGAATGGTCAGATAGTCACAGCCGGCGGCAGCATCACAGACCGCATCCAGTTCAGTCCACAGCTTGCTGTCGATGGGCGCATCTATATAGCTGACGGGCAATGGGGGCACTGTGTCATTTCTAAAAATAACATTGCGATGATAATTACTGGTGCCCGGTGTGCCTGTGTACTCGTAGGCCACAAAGCTGGTGAACTCGCAGGGCTGGTTATTGGCATTGGAGGTGGCCTGGATGGTCTCCCAGGGAGACTGGGCAAAGTCGCGGCACAATGAACCATCGGCACCACAGATTTCAGGAATACGGGCTGGGGTTTCAGTGGTGATTACTGTACCCAGCATCATCATGCCCATGCGCTGATCAGAGCGGTAGCCCACACAGAACTCTGTGGCGTAGACCGGCGAACCCTCAGTGCTGCACAGGGCGCGCTCGCCGAGAAACTCGCCATGATCGGTGACGGCCAGAAAATCCAGGGGGCGATCAATTTTGATCCGCCCTGTGGCCTCACCCTCTGCGTTAATCGGGAAAAATGGAATCTCGCCACCGCGGGCATAGTTATGGGCATCTTGAGGGGTCGCGCCTGTACTAATCGCGGCGGCATCAAAGGAGAAGCTGGTGTGAACATGCAGGTCACCAAACAGTGCCATGCCATTTTCATTGTACTGGTCACAGCTTCCCGCGGGGGTAGCTGCGGCAACAGCGGTCTCAGCAGCAGCTTTGTCCGCACTCTCTGTGGGACTATCCGGACCACTGCAGGCGCTGATACTCAGCACAGCAGACAGCGCCGCAATCAAGGGTAGATGTAATGACTTGTCCATACTCACTCCTGTTATTATTGGTTCCGGCCTTACAGGCTAGTTCTGTTGGGGTAGAGCCTTTCCCGCTGGGGAATAAAACAATGATTATCGGTTGCGCCCAAGAGCATCATGGCTGGTTACCCAGTCACCGGCCAGCACAGCACTCATTAGCGACACCTCGCCTGCCAGCACTGTGGCGCCAATAATCTCGGCCAGCTTATATACCTTGCCTGGGCCATCACAGCCGATCATTTTAAGACATTCCTGCTGGGTAGCCAGGCCAGTACCGCCCCCATAGGTGGCGATAATCAGCGATGGAATGGTGATCGAGAGATAGTAGTTACCCTCGTCATCAAGGTCAGCAAACACCACCCCAGAGGAGGACTCGGTCACATTGGCCACATCTTGGCCTGTGGCGATAAAGGCGGCGGTAATACCATTGGCTGAGTGGGCCCCGGTATTATGGGAGCCGGCCATAAAGGCGCCTACCTGAGTAATCGACCGCGCTTTGAACAGAGCCTCGGCTGAAACATTCATGGTTTTTTGCAGCACCTCACCGGGTATGGTTACCTCGGCAATCACTCGCTTACCTCTGCTGTGCAATGTATTGAGCTGAGAGTGTTTCTTATCTGTATCCATGGCACCGGTCAGCATATAGCGCTGAATACCAGGGTAGTTAGCGACGATCCACTCGCAGGCCACAAAGGTGGCTTTGCCCACCATATTCTGTCCGGCGGCATCACCTGTGGTGTAGTTAAAGCGCAGATAGCGCATACGCGCCGCGGCAAATTGCTGGATATTACGCAGCTTGCCAGAGCTGGTAGTAGTCTCTGCCTGGGCGGCAATCTGATCAAAATTTTCCTCGACCCAGGCGCCAAAATCACGGGCCTGGCGGGCGTCTTCAAATACAAACACCGGGGCGCGCTGCATCGCATCGTCTACGACTGTGACCTTGGCACCCCCGGATTCACGCAGCAGTCGCGCACCGCGGTTATAACTGGCGATCAGCGTGCCTTCGCTAGTGGCCATGGGCATATAAAATTCGCCCGAGGCGTGCTCGCCATTCACTAGCAATGGCCCAACCAATCCCATAGGCACCTGCGCCACACCGATAAAGTTTTCAATATTGCCGGCGGTACTGGCAGGATCGACAGAGTAATGACCAACATGGTCCAGCGACGTGGATGTTTTCTCTTGAACAAAATCACGGCGACGTTGGGCCATAGCTTCGGTGTAATCGTTGGCGCTGTCTCTGGGGATTCGGTCAGACATAGATAGTTCTCTTTGTTGTTGTTTTTGAAGGTTCATGAATATCCCAGAAACATCTCAGCGAGTCCACCGCTTTGTGTAACCAACGTGAAAGCTATGTACATATTCCAGTTGTCGAGTACACTCAGGCTCTCTAGGGGGGAGCACTGAATGAAATGGCTGGGTAGATTCTGTATTGCAATAGTAGCTCTATTGCTGTTGACACCGATTGTTCTATGGCTAGATGCACTGGTGACTATTGAGACCTATAAGCAAACAGATAACAGCGAGCGCATTGAAAACAAGCGGCGCTACCTGACACAGATTGCCGAGTTGCCAGTACCTGAGCAGCGACCCAATATTGTTTTTATTCTATTCGATGACCTGGGTTATGGGGATCTGGGCTACACCGGCAGCCAGTCTATAGCAACGCCTACCATCGATAGCCTGGCCGCTGGCGGTGTTGTGCTCAATCAATTTTACTCGCCCTCTCCGGTCTGCACCCCAGCCAGAGCCGGGTATCTAACCGGCCGCCTGCCAGCCCGTGCCGGCACTGCTGAGGTCGCCTTCCCGGACGGCAGTTTTATCAGTGATGTGCAGAAATACTATGGGGTGAATCTGCGCATGCCGGCTGAGGAAATTACGCTCGCCGATATCTTACAGGCCTCTGGTTATTCCACCGGGATGGTGGGCAAATGGCATCTGGGGGATGTTTCGCCCTCGCTACCCAATGATATGGGGTTTGAGGATTTTTATGGTGCGCTCTACAGCAATGATATGCAGCCCTTCGCCATGTATCGCAATCGCGATATTGCCGTCGCCGCCCCGGTGGACCAGACGCAACTGAATGATCTCTATGGCAGTGAAGCGGAGCAATTTATTGCGCGTCAAACCGAGAAGCCGTTCTTTTTATATTTCGCCCACAACTTCCCCCATGTGCCTCTGTATATTCCCCCCGAGGATAAAAATCGCTCCCAGGGTGGCCTCTATGGTGATCTGATTGAGGGGCTGGACGATACGGTGCAGCGCATTGTCAGCGCGCTGAAAAATAAAGGGGTCTATGACAACACCATTATTATTCTTAGCAGTGACAATGGCCCCTGGTATCAGGGCAGCCCGGGCAGCAACCGCGGGCGCAAGAATGATATCTTTGAGGGCGGCATGCATGTGCCCATGCTGTTTCACTGGCCACAACAGCTGTCGCCAGGCAAAAGTCTGGACGGCATAAGCATGGGCATTGATCTACTGCCCACAGTGCTGGACTGGCTGCAGTTACCCGCGCCGCCCGACCGTATTATTGACGGCCAGAGCATCCGCGGCATGCTGGAGCAAGATCAGCCCTCCCCCCATCAGTATCTCTATTACTATCGCGGTCAGAGGCTTTTTGCCATTCGCGATAGCAGATACAAATATCATGAGCAGGCCCATTATTACTATGCCAACGATGTACTGCCGGTAACTCCAGAAATCCATAAAGGGCCCTGGCTGTTTGACCTGAGCCTGGATGGCAATGAATCCTACGATATCAGCGCCAATAACCCGGAGGTCAGCCGCAGATTAGACCAGGCGCTAAAGGCCAAGCGCGATGAAATGACAAATAATAAACGCGGTTGGCTTGAGAGCCCCTAGGACCTGGGTTCTCAGTTCTGGGGTCTGGCCCTGTCACCAAATGCCAGCTTCCTGTCGCCTTATGTCAAGTTCCATGGTGAAAACTGACTAGCATAGGGGCTATGACAAGCTTAGATTCAAAACAACAGGCCCTATTAAATCGACAGGCTTTGGACTGCGCCAGGGAATATCGCCAGAGCATAGCCTGGCCTACGGTATTACTTGGGTTGGTGTCTTTTACCGGCTATTGGGCTCTGCTGTTTCTGGTGATGTTTAAGCAGCTATCCCTGCTGCTGGCGGTGCCGGTGATGGGCCTGCTGATTTATGCCGCCTACACCGTTCTTCACGAGGCTGTGCACTACAGCATCAGCGGTAATATTAAATCTCTGCGCTGGCTCAATGATGGCATGGGCTATCTGGCGGCGACAATTCTGCTGACTGGACTGGTTGCTCATCGCTATGAGCATCTCAAACATCATCGCAATGCCAACAATGGCGACAGCGACCCGGACCAGTACTCTGTCCATATTGTGAGTTCCCTGGGCTCTATGCTGAAGTCCTGCTGGAGCGCAATTGCCACGCAATACACCACCTATATGGCTGATCGCTGGGATCATGCGCCCGCTCGACAGAACCTTATTATGGTGCTGGAGATTGCCATGGCCGTAGGTCTGCGCGCACTGGCCTTTGCCCTGTTATTCACCTATGGGGACCCAAGCATTCAGGGGCGCTGGGTTGAGGGCCTGATTGCCCTGGTCGCTAGTGGGTTTGTTGGTACTTTTATTCTGGTGTATCTATTTGCCTATATTGTGCACCGGCCTCACCAGGCCACCGAGCGCTACCTCAACACCTCTATTATTCTGGTTCCCGGGCCTCTATCTCGCCTGGTCAGCCTGATTTGGGGCTATCAGAACTACCATGCTATCCACCATCTGTTTCCCTGGGTGCCGTTTTACCATTACCCGCAGCTATTTGAGCGCATTCGCCCGGTGATGGAGACCATGGATGCACCGATTTACCGGCTGAGCTGGCGAGGTTTACGAGCAATTTTACCCCCAGAGAAATAACCTTCTAACTATTGACATATATACTGCCATTTCTGCTAAGATGGGTTGATAACAACCTATAACAGGCAGCCTTAATGAAAATCCTACGCACACCAGATAGCCGTTTTGCCAATCTCC
>JBMZST010000072.1:0-7252 GCA_049623265.1 Porticoccaceae bacterium | reverse complement strand
GGTGAGGCAGACTTTGAGAATACGCTTTTAATCAGCCCGCTCCTAAAAAACTACCTTATGGCCAATAACTGGCATCTCCCCCACTAGTGGGTTAGCGTGTCCAGCCTTCTGTTATCCATCATCTCCAGTGCTTCACCACCGCCTCGGGCAACACAGGTCAATGGCTCTTCGGCAAGAATCACTGGGAGGCCAGTTTCATGGGTCAGCAACCGGTCCAGATCTCGCAGCAGTGCTCCACCACCAGTCAATACAATTCCGGTCTCGGCAATATCAGATGCCAGCTCCGGCGGAGACTGCTCGAGTACCCGCTTAACAGCTTGCACAATACCTGCCAGAGGTTCCTGCAGGGCCTCTAAAATCTCATCGCTGGTAAGCGTAAAGCTCTTGGGCACACCTTCGGCCAGGTTACGTCCGCGCACATCTATCTCACGCACCTCTTTGGCCAGGTAAGCGGCGCCAATTTCCATTTTGATCCGCTCAGCCGTGGTATCACCCACAACGCTGCCGTATTTGCGACGCACAAAGTTAACAATGGCCTCATCGAAGCGGTCACCACCAATGCGCACGGAGTCAGAAAACACCACGCCATTCAGCGACAGAATAGCGATTTCAGTGGTACCACCGCCAATATCTACAACCATAGAGCCAACAGCTTCCTCCACCGGCAGTCCGGCTCCGATTGCGGCAGCCATAGGCTCCTCAATTAAGAACACCTCTCGGGCACCAGCACTGTAGGCAGATTCTTTAATCGCTCTTTTTTCTACTTCCGTCGCCATACAGGGCACACAGATCAATACTCTGGGGCTGGGTGGCACCAGGCTTTTGGCATGCACTTTTTTGATAAAGTGCTGCAGCATTTTTTCGGTAACCTGGAAATCGGCGATGACCCCGTCTTTCAGCGGACGGATAGCCGTGATATTGCCAGGCGTTCGCCCCAGCATGCGCTTAGCATCGACACCCACGGCCTCAACAATCTTCTGCCCTAGGTGCTGACGAATCGCAACCACCGACGGTTCGTTGAGGACAATGCCTTTCTCACGAACATAGATCAGCGTATTGGCAGTGCCCAGATCGATCGAAAGATCACTGGAAAAGAAGCCACGGAGTTTTTTAAATATCATCGATACCTAGTCCTTAATCACCGCCTGTGGAGTCAGGTCACAAACGGGTTTTAATATTGTGTAATTATTTAACAGCTTAGCCAGTGATAACCTCGGTAGCCAGACCGCTAGGTTCTTCACTTTGAACGGAATTCTAGCCGATCTTGGGCAAAAGTTCCTACTACTCTTTTAAAAGATGGGGAAAAGAGATCAAAAACTGTGAAAATAGCCGATTTTAGCGGTTTTTCCCTTAATCTAAGACCTTTAATTGATGTAAACTTCAAGCCGCTGGAGCCGACCCCAGCCCATCCAATCCAGAGACTAAAATGAATGAATATTGAGCGGCAAGAAATTGAAAAGCTGGCCACCCTGGCTCGTATTGCTATCGATGAAAACACCATTGCCGAGGTGACTGAGCGCCTGGGTAGCGTGCTAGAGCTGGTTGACCAACTACAGGCTGCCGACACCAGTGGTGTAGAGGCTATAGCCCACCCTATGCAGGGCACTCAGCGCCTGCGTCAGGACGAGGTCAGTGAAATTAATCAACGCGAAGCACTACAAGCTATTGCACCAGATACGGAAGAGGGCCTGTTTTTAGTGCCCAAAGTCATCGAGTAGAAATCACAATGCACAACCTATCCATTGCCGAGCTTGTCACAGGGCTACAGAGCAAAGCTTTCTCCAGTGTTGAACTCACTCAGCACTTCTTAGATCGCATCGCCGAATTAAACCCGGACTACAACGCCGTAATCACAGTCACTGCCGATCAAGCGCTACAAGCCGCAGCCGCCGCAGATGAGAGACTGGCCAAGGGCGATGCCCCCGCCCTCTGTGGCGTGCCCATACTGCACAAGGATATTTTTTGCACCCAGGGGGTGCGCACCAGCTGCGGTTCAAAAATGCTGGATAATTTTATCCCTCCCTACAATGCCACAGTGGTGGAAAACTTCGAACGTGCCGGCGCTGTAGTACTAGGTAAAACTAATATGGATGAGTTCGCCATGGGCTCCTCCAATGAAACTAGTTTCTATGGCCCAGTCAAAAACCCCTGGGCCACTGACTGCGTACCCGGTGGCTCCTCTGGCGGTTCGGCTGCAGCTGTAGCCGCTCGTCTAGCACCAGCGGCTACAGCCACAGATACCGGCGGTTCCATTCGCCAACCGGCTGCACTCTGCGGTATTACCGGGTTAAAGCCCACCTATGGCCGAGTGTCACGCTGGGGCATGATCGCCTTCGCTTCCAGCCTGGACCAAGCCGGGCCTATGGCACGCACCGCCGAGGACTGCGCCCTGCTGCTAAACTGCATGGCCAGTGTTGACGATAAGGATTCCACCAGTGTCGATCACCCCGTAGAGGACTACAGCGCCACGCTGGGCAACTCAGTCAAAGGCCTAAAGATCGGTGTCCCCAAAGAGTACTTCTCTGAAGGCCTGAATCCCGGCACTGAGCAGGCGGTGCGAAAAGCCTTGGCGGAACTTGAAACACAGGGTGCCGAGTTAATTGATATCAGCCTGCCCAACTCCGGCCTATCAGTACCCGCCTATTATGTGATTGCACCAGCAGAGGCCTCGGCCAATCTGTCGCGCTTTGATGGTGTCAAGTATGGCTATCGCTGCGAAGACCCCAAGGACCTCCAAGATCTGTATACCCGCACCAGAGCCGAGGGCTTTGGCGAGGAAGTACAGCGCCGCATCCTGATCGGCACCTACTGTCTGTCTGCGGGCTACTATGATGCTTACTATGGCAAGGCTCAGCAGGTACGCCAGTTAATCCGCCAAGATTTTGCCCAAGCCTTTACCCAGGTGGATGTAATTTTAGGGCCTACCTGTCCCTCCCCCGCCTTTAAGTTCGGCTCTAAAGGAGACGATCCGGTGGCCATGTATCTGGAAGATATTTACACCATTGCCACTAATCTGGCCGGTCTACCCGGCATGTCAGTGCCCTGTGGCATGGTAGATAACAAGCCGGTTGGCCTGCAGATTATTGGCAACTATTTCGATGAGGCGCTGATGCTCAATGTGGCCCACCAGTACCAGCAGGTAACTGACTGGCATAATCAGGTGCCAGAAGGAGTTGCCCTATGAGCTGGGATACCGTAATCGGCCTGGAAGTCCATGTGCAGCTGGCCACCGATACCAAAATTTTCTCCGGCGCCAGCACGGCCTTTGGCGCCGAGCCCAATACCCAGGCCTGCGCCATTGATCTGGCCATGCCCGGCACATTGCCAGTGCTCAATAAGCAGGCAGTGCACTACGCTGTGATGTTCGGCCTGGCTATTGATGCTGAAATCGGCAAAGAATCTGTGTTTGAGCGCAAAAACTACTTCTACCCGGATCTGCCCAAAGGCTACCAGACCACGCAGCTGGAGAAGCCTATCGTAGGGCGTGGCCATGTAGATATCGAGCTCGCCGATGGCGGTAAAAAGAGCATCCGCATTCACCATGCCCATCTTGAGGAGGATGCTGGCAAGTCACTGCACGAGGGTGATTTTCGTCATGGCGTCTCTGGTATAGATCTGAATCGCGCAGGCACACCATTAATCGAAATCGTGTCTGAACCCGATATGAGCAGTGCCGAAGAAGCGGTGGCTTTTGCCAAAAAGTTACATAGCATCGTTACCTCTATTGGCATCTGTGATGGCGAGATGTCCCAGGGCAGCATGCGCTTTGATGTCAATGTATCGGTCAAGCCAAGTGGCAGCGATACATTGGGCACCAGAACCGAAACCAAAAACCTCAACTCGTTTAAATTTATGGAAGAGGCCATCGCCCTGGAGGTAGAGCGCCAGATTGATCTGATTGAAGATGGTGGTACCGTGGTGCAGGAGACCAGACTGTACAATGGCGAGAGCAAAACGGCGCGCTCCATGCGCAGCAAAGAAGAAGCCAATGACTACCGCTACTTCCCCTGCCCCGATCTACTGCCTGTAGTCATTAGCGACCAAACTATTGAACAGCTGCGCAACAGCATGCCAGAGCTGCCAGATGCACGACAAACAAGATTTGTGGCGCAGTACGGCCTGTCTGATTACGATGCCGGCGTGCTGGGCTCTGATGCCAATATGGCGGCCTATTTCGAAACGGCAGCAAAGACATCCAATAACCCCAAACTCGCCGCCAACTGGACCATGGGTGAACTGGCTGCCAGGCTCAACAACGAAGATATCAGTATCAGCAAAAGCCCGGTCAGTGCGGAGCAACTGGGCGGCCTGATCGCCAGAATTGCCGATAACAGCATCAGCGGCAAAATGGCTAAGCAAGTATTTGAGGGAATATGGGCAGGAGAGGGAAGCGCCGATGAGATTATTGAGGCCCGCGGCCTAAAGCAGGTCTCTGATAGCGGCGCCCTGGAGCAAATGGTCACCGACGTGCTGGCCGCTAATCCGGCGATGGTTGAAGACTACATAAATACCGACGAGGCCAAGCGCAAGAAAAAGCTCGGCGGCTTTATGGGGCAGATTATGAAAGCCTCCAAAGGTCAGGCCAACCCGCAACAGGTCAACCAGATACTGGCGCAAAAACTCAACGAACTACTGTAATCCGTTTAAGGAAAAACATGTCACTGAAAAAAGATAAACAAAAAGTGCTCGGCGAAGTCTTCGACGACGAACGAGTAAAGAGTTTTTTAGAATACCAGCCACCAGCAGGTGTAGATAGGGATTTTCATCTGCTGGAAAAAGCCTATCGCGGCATGAATCTGGATAACTTTGCGACTTTTCTGCAGTTCTTCAGAGAGGCGGGGCACAATCTCGATGCCACTAATCCAGAGGGCAAATCACTGGTACAGATTGCCAGTGAACACGGCCATGGTGGAGCCTATGTAGAGGCGCTAAAAGCGGCCGGCGCCAGCGCTTGATCGCATTTTTTAAAACCTTAAAAACTCTGCTGGGGTACCTGGTCACCCTGGCAGACAGATACGGGCCAGCCCGCTTTACCAGCTCATCCTTGACCAGAATTTTCAACTACCTGCCAATTCATGATCAATTGACCACCTCAGGCCAGCCCACCGAAAAACAGTTTGCCAGCATTGCCGCCGCTGGCTTTGAAACAGTGATTAATCTCGCTCCCCATGGGGCGGAAAACGCGCTGCACAACGAGCAGCAAACCGTCACTGACCTGGGCATGAACTATCTTCATATTCCGGTTGATTTTTATCATCCTAGCCAGCGCAAATTTCAACGCTTTGTGGAGGCTATGCAACAGGCCGAACACAACAAGCAAAAAGTATGGCTGCACTGCGCCGCCAATATGCGGGTCTCTGCCTTTGTCTACTGTTACCGCTGCACTGTGCTTAAGCAGGACCCATTATTGGCCAAAAAAGACCTAAATCAGGTATGGAAACCCATTGCTGTATGGCAGAAGTTTATTGCAGAAACTCTTCAACAGACTGCCCACTAGCTGGCAATTTCTGTTATAACTTACCCTCTAATAATAACGACAGGGTAACAACATGAAATTTTTAGATAATCTGTTAGATGGTCGTGAAGAACAGGCCTACGCACTGCTGCGCATTGTCACCGGCTTTCTGTTTATCTGGCACGGCACCCAAAAGCTGTTTAACTTCCCGAAAGATTTTCCCTATCCGCTAAACCCATTGATGTACTCAGCCGGCACCATTGAGCTAGTTGGCGGCCTGTTGGTAATGATTGGTTTATTCACCAGACCCGCGGCCTTTATCTGTAGCGGCACTATGGCAGTTGCCTACTGGATGGCCCATGGCATGAATAGTTTTTTCCCATTGGTTAATGGTGGAGTCGCGGCAACACTGTACTGCTTTGCCTTTCTGTATATCGCGGTTCGCGGAGCGGGCATCTGGAGTCTGGATAAATAATCTGGCCGCAGTTCGGCTTGATCTGCCATTAACTTAAACCCTTATAGACCCAGATCAATAACAGGGTTCTCAGGCTAGATAAGGTTACCTCCGTGAATGTATTTACCGGAGGTAACCTGTCTGTGATAAAAATTAATCGCCAACTTCTGCTATTTGCCGCAGGCTTGCTCTCTATCCCCGTAGTTCTCTGCGCTATTATCATCCTTGTCTTATCCCTTGTTTGAACGCTTCCCAAGCTTATGCCGCGGGATGACAGCCCAGTCATAACATGGTCCAATGCGGGGTAATAGAACGATAAAAAGAGACAGCCATGAATCTCACCCCCTTCGAAAATTGCGGTGCCATCGTAAGCAACCTGCAATTAGCCCGTATGACCGACTCAGAGCTCAGCCAACTGCGCAGCGCATTTACCCAGCATGGCCTGCTGTTTTTCCGCGACCAGGAATTACCCCCAGAGGAGCATCTGCGCTTTGCTCGCCGTTTTGGCACCATTGTGGTGAACAAGTTCTTTAAAACCACCAAAGACTACCCAGAGATAGCTGAGGTGCGCAAAGAGAAAACCCAACAGACCAATATTGGCGGCGGCTGGCATACCGACCACTCCTACGACGACGAACCGGCCCTAGGCTCTATTTTGGTAGCAAGGGTATTGCCCGAAACCGGTGGCAACACGCAGTTTGCCGACCTGGCTGCAGCCTATGACGCGCTACCGGAAACGCTAAAACAAAGAATTGACGGCCTGAGAGCGGTTCACTCTAATACCCACCTTTACGGTGAAAATGGTCTTTACCGAATGACTGATCTAGCCGAGCAACTGGGTGGCATGGATCGCGTCGGCGATGCCACTCACCCCGTGGTTATCCGCCACCCCCAGAGCGGCCGCAAAGTGCTTTACGTCAATCCGGGTCATACCATCCAATTTGAAGGCTGGGACTTTGCCGAAAGCCGCGCTCTGCTGGATGAGCTCTATGCCCATGTCAGCCAGCCACAGTTCACCTGCAGTTTTAACTGGCAGCCAGGCTCTGTCACCCTTTGGGACAACCGCTGCACCTGGCATATGGCCGATAATGACTATCAGGGTCAGATGAGATTAATGCACCGAATTACTCTGGCAGGAACCGCTCTGGCCGCCGCTTAACCTGAGGTCCGCAAAAGCTGTCATAATCTAGCTATGGCAAAAATGCGTAAAAAATCTGACCTGCCCAGCAAAGTCTGCCCCGTCTGCGAACGCCCCTTTACCTGGCGCAAAAAGTGGGAAAAAGTCTGGGATGAAGTGCGCTACTGCTCAGTGCGCTGCAAATCAAATGCTAAAAAACAATAAG
>JBMZST010000071.1:0-7349 GCA_049623265.1 Porticoccaceae bacterium | reverse complement strand
GAAAAATCCAAGTAGGCATGGATATCCATACAGCCGGCTTCGTAGTCGGCGTAAAAGCGGTTATTCATGGCGCGGTAGTGGTCGATATCGACTTTTTCTTTAGCCACCAAAAATTCGCCCCAGCCATGGTCGCTGTCGCCGGCAATTAAAGTATTATCTAGATCGAAGATGGCCAGAGCCATAGAGCTGTTCTCGCTGCTAGGAAAGGTTAAAAAAGCAGACGCAGGATAGCGGTGATGTAAGATGGCCTCAAGAGAAAATTGCTGGCCCTCAAAGTCTGTGGAACAATAGGAGCTAGCTAGATGGTTAATAAGGATCACTGCAGTTGGTTGATAAGGACGGTTTTCGTGCAAATGTCGCTATGGTTATCAGTGATGGCCGCGGCAAGCTATTTTGGGCGAAAAGGTTGGGGCAGCAAGCCTGGCAATTCCCTCAGGGTGGCGTCAATGCTCGGGAGTCTGCGGAGCAGGCGCTGTATCGAGAGCTATATGAGGAAGTTGGCCTTGAATCAAGCGATGTAAAAATTATCCAGCGCACCAAGAAATGGCTGCGCTACCATATCCCCCCACAGATGCAGCGCAAGAATTCCAAGCCCCTGTGCATAGGGCAAAAACAGAAATGGTTCTTTCTTCAATTGACTGGCGACAGCGCCAAAGTGCGCTTTGATGCCACAGGTGAACCAGAGTTCGATGGCTGGGAATGGGTCAATTACTGGTATCCGATCGAATCTGTGGTGTCTTTTAAGCGCAATGTTTATCGCAATGCGCTGCTGGAATTTGCCCCGGCCAATGCGCGTTTTGAAAAGCGTAGTCGCGGAAGGTAAACATGCTCAGCTCCCTGCGAACCATAGTTCAAGAAGTAAATAGCGCTCGCAGTTTGCCTCAGGTACTGACGATCATTGTCAAAGAGGTGCGCGCGGCTATGCAGGCCGGGGTATGCTCGGTCTATCTGTTTGATGAAACTGACAAGCGCTATGTGCTTATGGCCACAGAGGGGTTGCGCCAGGAGTCGATTGGCAAGGTTCGCCTGTCCATGCGCGAGGGTCTGGTGGGCCTGGTGGCCGCTAAAGAGGAGCCTCTTAACCTTGAGGATGCCGATCAGCACCCCAATTTTGCCTATTTTGAAGAGACCGGTGAGGCGCCATTCCATTCTTTTCTCGGTGTGCCCATTATTCACCACCGCAAGGTGTTGGGTGTGTTGGTATTACAGCAGCAAACGCAGCGTCGCTTTGCCTCGGAAGAAGAGGCTTTTGTTGTTACGGTTTGTGCACAGCTATCGGGCGCCATTGCTCATGCCGAGGCCACCGGTGCACTGCGCAAACTGGCCTCTGCAGGGCGCGGTAGAAGCCGTGAGGCTATGTTCCGTGGTATTCCAAGTGCGCCAGGTATAGGTATTGGTCATGTAGTATTGGTATCCAACAGTACCGATTTGGCCTCGGTCCCTGAGCGATTTACCGATAATCCAGCCGGGGAAGTAGAGATCTTTCGCCGGGCCCTGACCGCAGCGAAAAAAGATATGCGCAATCTGGGCGATGGCCTGGTCAATAAGTTGAGCTCAGAAGAGCTAGCCCTGTTTGACGTCTATATTCGCATGCTGGACGACAGCTCTCTGGGTGGCGAGGTGATCGCGGCTATCACCGCGGGCCAGACTGCACAGAGCGCCTGGAGCTCGGTCATCCTCAAGCATGTGCGCACCTTCCGGCAGATGGACGACCCCTATTTGCGAGAGCGCGCGGCAGACGTCAATGACCTCGGCAAGCGCGTGCTGGGCTATCTGCAAACCAGCCACAAGAAAGAGCTTCCCCTGCCCCGGCGCGTCGTGCTGGTAGGTGAGGATTTGTCGGCAACTGCGCTGGCAGATATTCCGGTCAATCGCCTAGTGGGTATTATCTCGCTCAAGGGTTCAAGTAATTCCCATATGGCTATCGTGGGTCGCGCCCTGGGCATTCCCACCGTTATGGGTGCCATCGACCTACCCTGGGCTGAGCTGGAGGGTCAGGAATTAATTGTCGATGGCTTTACCGGCGATGTGATCAGCAGTGCCACGCGCACGGTCCGACGCTCCTATCTGCAGCGTCAGCGCGAAGAAAAAAGTCTTAATAAGGATCTGGAAAAGCTCAGGGATATCCCCTGTAATACCCCGGACGGTTTCCGTTTCTCGCTGTGGGTCAATACAGGTCTGCGCCAGGACACCATGATGTCGCTGAAAAGTGGTGCCGAGGCCGTGGGCCTGTTTCGCACCGAAATACCGTTTTTAATGCGCTCAAGTTTTCCCACAGAGGATGAGCAGGTTGCCATTTATCGCGAGCAACTGCTGGCATTCTCACCGCGCCCGGTGACCATGAGAACCCTGGATATTGGTGGCGATAAAGACCTACCCTATTTCCCTATTGAGGAGGAAAATCCCTTCTTGGGCTGGCGCGGTATCCGTATTTCTCTCGACCACCCGGAGATTTTCCTGGTGCAGATTCGCGCTCTGCTGCGAGCCAGCCAGGGAGTCAATAATTTGCGCATCATGCTGCCCATGATCAGCAATGTGCCCGAGTTAGATCGCGCCCTGGAGTTGATTGACAGGGCCTTTCATGAGCTGACTCAGGAGGAGGGCTTTGATCTCAAACGTCCTCCCGTGGGCGCTATGATCGAGGTGCCGGCTGCGGTGTATCAGGTTAAGGAAATCGGTCGTCGGGTAGATTTCTTATCGGTGGGCACCAATGATCTGACCCAGTATTTGTTGGCTGTGGATCGTAACAATCCTCGCGTAGCAGACCTCTACCACACATTGCATCCATCGGTTTTACGCGCGCTCAAGGCCATCTATGAGCAGGCGTCTTCAGTCAACTGTCAGCTCAGCGTCTGCGGTGAGATGGCTGGCGATCCATTGAGTGCCGTGGTGTTACTGGGGCTGGGCTACGAGAATTTCTCTATGAGTGCTAGCACCTTGCTGCGAGTGAAATCAATGCTGCTCAATGTAGGCCGCAAAGAAGCTCGCGATATGGTCAAGCGTGCCCTGCGTCTCCCAGATGCCGCCTCGGTGGCCGAGTCCATCTCTGCCAGTCTCAAGCAACCAGAAGTGGCCAAGCTGATTCGACCTGCCAGAGCCAGTCAGTCGTCCAGTGTGTTAAAGTTAAACGTCTGAGAGCCGAGCGTCTCCCCCGCTTCGTAGGTCTGCTCTGCCACAGCAATCTCACCCCCTGCAGAGATAATTACGGCAGCCGATGCTCTTGTGCCATAGCCTTCGGCAACAATAAATGGCGATGACAGCAAGGTCTCCCATTCCTGAGGTACCCCGGTGTTGGGCAGTAACTCCGGCGCATAGGTTTTTTGCAATGCCAGGGTTGCTATCAGAGTCTCGAGATGGTCTGCACCCAGCTGTTCGCGCTCAATCAGTTGTTCCAGTTGCTCCCGAGCATGATTCACCTTGGGCCATGGGCTATCCAGTCTATTGTTGCTGAGTGCATAGACCCCGGGCTCAAGTGTCTGAGGTGCCAGATCTTCAAAGTTATTGAGATAGACCAGGCTGTCGCCATCATAGAGCAACAGGTTAAAACCGCCGTAACTGGCTGTATCACCGCCCAGTTCATTGGCCCAGTCGATAGCCTCTTGATCTGATTGCAGGAAGTCGGTTACCAGCTGGCCTCGCGACTTGGGCTTTGACTCTATGGCCCCGCTTTCATCCACATAGCGGTAGTTGGTCACTGCCGCAAAACGGCCATTGCGCGATAGGCCCAGCCAGGTGCCGCCGGCATCCAGATCTTTGCCCGCCAAAATCGGTGCCTCCGACCACCAGTGCATGGGCAGTGTAGGGCGCGGGTAAAATTCGTCCCGATTAGAGGCCACAATCAGTGGTCGGTGATTTTGAGTTTTGTAGGCAAAGGCAAGTAAACACATGCCGGGCAGTGTAACTATTTATCCATCGCAGCGACATACGCTTGGCGCACCAGCCCATAAACCGCTATGATCTGCCCCTGAATTTTTAAGGGTATTCTCTGCCATGCTCAATCATCCAGCCATAGATCCAGTAGCGGTTAACCTGGGACCGCTGCCGATTCACTGGTACGGCATTAGCTATGTGTTAGCCTTCGTCACGGCTTGGTTTTTGGCGAGGCGCAATGCCCGGCGACCCTGGACCCCATTGGGTGAACATCAGGTCGAAGACCTGATTGTCTATGGAGCCTGGGGAGTTTTATTGGGGGGGCGCCTCGGCTATATGTTTTTCTACAATGCCGAGAAATGGCTGGCAGATCCCGCCCAGTTGCTGCGTATTTGGGAGGGGGGTATGTCCTTCCATGGTGGGCTGATTGGTGTGGCTGTGACCATGCTGATCTATGCGCGCAAGCACAGACTGTCCTTTTTGAGCCTGACCGATTTTGTCGTACCTCTGGTACCCACCGGGCTGTTCTTTGGCCGCATAGCCAATTTTATCGGGCAGGAGCTATACGGCCGCCCTACAGATGCACCCTGGGGTATGCTTTTTCCCTCGGATCCTACCCAGCTGGCTCGGCACCCTTCGCAGCTGTACGAGGCGTTCCTCGAAGGTCTGGTGCTGTTCTTTATTATCACCTGGTTTGCACGTAAGCCGCGGCTGGCTGGTGAGATCACCGGGTTGTTCCTGGTGCTCTACGGCTGCTTCCGTTTTATGGTCGAGTTTGTTCGCGAGCCGGATGCCCAGTTTGCTGGTCAAGCGGCCGTCATTGAGTCGCTCGATTGGATGACCCGCGGCCAAACGCTCTGCATCCCCATGGTGTTGTTGGGTCTCTGGTTTATGCGTAAAACGCTGCAGCGCCTGACTGCAAAACCTGCAACTAATTAAGGCTGAGCCAAGGCAATGAAACAGTACCTGGATTTAATGCGCCATATTCGCGATACCGGCGTTAAAAAAGAAGATCGTACCGGCACCGGTACCCTGAGTGTATTTGGTTACCAGATGCGCTTTGATCTAGCGGAGGGGTTTCCGCTGGTCACCAGCAAGAAGGTTCACCTTAAATCGATTATCCACGAACTGCTGTGGTTTATTCGCGGCGACACCAATATCCGCTACCTGGTAGAAAATGGCGTGGGGATTTGGAATGACTGGCCCTACCAGAGCTGGCTGCGGGAAACCGGGCAAGATCAAGACTATGCTATGTACTCGCCCGAGTGGAAGGCGAAAATGAAAGAATTTATCGACCGCATCAAAACCGATGCCGCCTTCGCTGAGCAATACGGTGACCTGGGACCGGTCTACGGTCACCAGTGGCGAAACTTTGAAGGTGTGGATCAGTTAGCTCAACTGGTGGACGATATAAAAACCAATCCGGATTCCCGGCGATTAATCGTCTCTGCCTGGAACCCCAAAGATATTCCGGTCATGGTCAAATCTGGGTTGCCACCCTGCCATAGTCTGTTTCAGTTCTATGTGATTAACGGGCGGCTGTCCTGCCAGCTCTACCAGCGCAGCGCTGATGTCTTCTTGGGTGTGCCATTCAATATTGCCTCCTACGCCATCTTGACGATGATGATCGCTCAGGTCACAGGCCTGGAGCCCGGTGACTTTGTGCACACCTTTGGCGATGCGCACCTTTACACCAATCATATGGATCAGGTGGAGGAGCAGTTATCTCGCTCTACCTTCCCGCTGCCGAAGTTGGCTCTAAATCCAGATGTGGACAATCTGTTTGATTTTGTATTCGAGGACTTCGAGCTTTTAGACTATCAGTCCCATGGCTCTATCTCCGCACCTGTGGCGGTTTAATAAGGATTGATAATGAAGCTCTCGCTAATCGTTGCAGTCAGTCGCAATGGCGTTATTGGTATCAATAATCAGCTACCCTGGCATCTGCCGGAGGATCTCAAGTATTTTAAGTCCGTGACCATGGGCAAGCCCCTGATTATGGGGCGTAAAACCTATGACAGTATTGGCCGGCCACTGCCGGGAAGAACTAATATTGTAGTGACCCGCGATCCTGGCTGGCAGGTCGAGGGTGTAGAGGTGGCTCACTCTCTGGAAGCCGCGTTGCAACTGGGGCACAGTGCCTGTGCGGCGGCGGGTGTCGACGAGATTATGGTGATTGGCGGCGAACAGATATACCGCATGACATTGCCCGCAGCGGACCGGCTATACCTGACCCAGGTGGATGCCGATGTCGAGGGCGATGCCTATTTTCCCAAGGTAGATTTCAGCCAGTGGCAGCAGATCAGCGAGCAGCTACCAGAGCTGACTGATACACATCCCTACCGGTTTCTCCAGTTAGACCGGATCTAGTTGGCATAAAGTTTAAAACCACAGCTCATATGTTACGTTAGGTAACAGTCATTTAAGTTCTCAGTTTTATCTGCTTATTTCTCCCTGGCCAAATTGATTCTTGGCCTAGAGACTGATACAAAGAGGCCCCGAAAGAAAGAATGTCTGATGTTGATGGTCGTGTTTTTCGATTTTAGGCAGTGAAAGATAACTAAACCGGTAGACCCAAATTGAGGGAACTATGAATAAGCAACCACTAAAAGCACTGGCCTTTGCTGCCGTTCTTGCCAGTGGTCTGACTGTAGGTGCAGTCCAGGCTACAGAGGTAAATGACGTGCTAAAAGCTGGAGCCGCCAAGGTCCAGATCGCCAAAAAATCGCAAACCAACGTTGATCGCATTGCCGATCAAACCGATGGTCTCTTGCAAGAATTCAAACAGGTCAATAAGCAGATCGAGTCACTGCGAGTTTATAACTCTCAGCTCGAGCGCCAGATCGACAGCCAGAAAAAAATGATGGCTGAGCTTGAGGAGTCAATTGAGAACGCCACGATTATTGAGCGCGGTATCTCGCCATTGATGCTGAGCATGCTTAAAGGTATCGAAGACTTTATTGCCCTGGATATGCCGTTCAAGAAAGATATTCGTGAAGAGGCAATTGCCAACCTTTATGTGAACATGGATAGCGCCAGGTTCTCTGCAGCGGAAAAATTCCGTCAAATTCTGGAAGTCTATGATATCGAAGCTGAGTACAGCCAGTCTCTGGAAGCCTACCGCGACTTGATTGATATCAATGGCGACGGCTCCGAGGTAGAGGTAGAGGTTCTGCGTATCGGCCGTGTTGCTCTGATGTATCAGACGAAGGACAAATCTCAGACTGGTGCCTGGAACAAAGAGACCGGGTCTTGGGAGACTCTGGGTTCTGACTACCGCAGACCAGTTGATGAAGGCATCCGCATAGCCAAGAAGCTATCGCCTCAGGATGTAATGGAAATGCCAATTACTGCACCGGAGACAGCACAATGAATAAATTTGTTAAAGTTTGTGCCGCTTTTGTAGCCGCTGCTGCTTTCAGCACGCCAGCGCTGGCACAGGATGCAAAGACTCTCGATGAGCTTCTGCAAATGATTGA
>JBMZST010000070.1:0-7398 GCA_049623265.1 Porticoccaceae bacterium | reverse complement strand
CAATGCAGAGTTTGACCCCTCCACCAAGGCACTGTTTGCCCATATTGGCAGCCTGGATTAAGTCTCTAAATTGTGCGCGTGGATTGTGCGCCTAGGTTAACCACCGCTTAGGCGCGCAGCTCCTTTGGCAGAGAGAAGCTTATATTCTCCTCAACGCCAGCCAGCTCCTGCGGCGGTTTTGCCCCCAGCTCGACTAATCGGCTGATCACATCTTGAACCAAGACTTCTGGCGCTGAGGCGCCAGCCGTCAAACCGATTGAACTGGTGTTTTGCAACCAGGCGGGTTGAATATCCTGTGGGCCATCGATCAAGTAAGACTCGCAGCCGCAGCGCTCGGCCAGCTCGCGCAGGCGATTAGAATTGGAACTGGTGACAGATCCTACTACCAGCACCAGATCTGACTCAATAGCCAGCTGTTTAACGGCATCCTGCCTGTTCTGGGTGGCATAGCAGATATCATCTTTGCGCGGGCCGCGGATCAGGGGGAATTTTTTACGCAGTGCATCGATTACCAGGGCAGTATCATCCATGGACAGAGTCGTCTGGGTTACAAAGGCCAGATTGGCCGGATCTTCAATCTCTAACTCCTGCACATCGGCTTCGTTTTCTACCAGATAGATTTTGCCTCCAGTGGACAGGTCATACTGACCCATGGTGCCCTCAACCTCTGGATGTCCGGCATGACCGATCAACACACATTCCATGCCATCACCGGCGTACTTGGTTACCTCGATATGTACCTTAGTGACCAGAGGGCAGGTGGCATCAAATACTTTTAAGTTGCGCGCAGCGGCTTCCGCCTGCACCGCCTGAGAAACGCCATGGGCACTAAAGATAACAATCACATCGTCAGGTATCTCATCAAGCTCATCGACAAATACAGCGCCGCGACTGCGCAGTTTGTCCACCACAAATTTATTGTGCACTACCTCATGACGCACATAGATGGGTGCGCCAAACATATCCAGCGCTCGATCGACAATATCAATGGCGCGATCAACGCCGGCACAAAAGCCCCGGGGGTTGGCTAGCTTAATCTCCATCAGTGCACCTGCTGTGGCGACACACGAATAATACTCACCCGAAAGAGAATGCTCTGCCCCGCCAACGGATGGTTAAAGTCAACCATAATTTCTTTATCGCCCAGTTCAACAATCACTCCAGGTAACTCCCCATCTCCGTTTTGGAAGGAATACATGGCGCCAATCTCCAGCTCATCATCGCTAAAGTTGCCTCGCTCAATAGCCTGCACATTTTCCGGATTGTGCTGACCGAAGGCGTTCTCTGGCGCTATGGTGAACTCGCGCTCGTCACCATCCACCAAGCCCATTAACACGGATTCAAAGCCGGGCAGCAAATTGCCATCACCCACAGTAAAGGTGGCCGCATTGCCTTCGAAGTTGGAATCCACCAAATAGCCATCTTCCAGTGCCAGGGAAAAGTGCAAGGTCACGCTGGTGCCTGTATCTATAGGTATCGTCATAATTAATTGCTTAATCTGCTTTAGTCGATTGGCTATCTGGCTTATTGATAAAGCCATCTAAAATTAACAGCACCGCGCCCACGGAAATGCCGCTGTCGGCGATATTAAACGCAGGAAAATGTCTTCCTGACCAGTGAAAATCAAGAAAGTCCACCACATAGCCGAGGGTGAGGCGGTCATAAAGGTTGCCCAGAGCACCGCCTAAAATAAGTGCCAGAGCCAGCCCCTCGAGCTTGCGCTGAGTCGACAATCGAGAGATCCACAGCACAATCACCACACTGATTACCGCCGCTAACAGGCTAAAAGCCCAGCGCTGCCAGCCCCCAGCATCACTCAGAAAACTAAAGGCAGCGCCATAGTTGTGGACCCGCACCAAATTAAAGAAGCTGGTGAAGAACTCACCCTCGCCGTAAGCATAGCGCTCCATAATCCACAGCTTGCTGTACTGGTCTAACAACAACAGCGTGGCGGCCACCGCAAACCAGAGTAGCGTTGTAGTATGCAACCTAGGCATAGAGTCTTTCTTCGGCCTGACCGCTGATATTACTGATGCAGCGTCCACAGACGTCTGGATGCTCAGCATTGGTGCCCACATCATCAATAAAGTGCCAGCAGCGCACACATTTCTTTGCCGCAGAGCGCTGCAGTGAGATCTTTAGGCCCTCCATTGCGGAATCTTCGGCGCCATTGCTATCCTCTAAACCAGACAGGCTGGCCTTGGAGGTTATGGTGACAAAACGCAGCTCATCGCCCAATTTAGCCAGGGACTGACTCAGTTCTGAATCTGCGTAAAGCTGTATATCGGCTTCCAATGACCCTTTCACATTGCCCAAATTGCGTTGATCCTCAATCACCTTATTGATCGCTTCCTTGGCCTGCAAAATAACCGCCCAGTCCTGTTTGCTGATCACTTCGTCATCACCGAGTCGCTGTAGCGGATACCATTCGGCAACAAATACCGAGCTGCTGCGATCCCCTGGCATATAGCCCCAGATTTCATGGGCAGTAAAGCTTAGGATAGGCGCGATCCAGCGCACAAAGGCCTCGGCTATCTGATACAGGGCTGTCTGAGCTGAGCGGCGTGGCAGGCTGTCTTCAGCGCAGGTGTAGATTCGGTCTTTGATAATATCCAGATAGAAGCCACCCATATCCCGCACACAAAAATTGTGCAGCTTTTGGTAAATCTGATGGAACTGAAAATTGTTGTAATCGTCGATAATCTCGTCCTGAAGCTGGGCCGCACAGTCTATGGCCCAGCGGTCCAGTGCCAACAGCTCATTGTGATCAACTAGATGTTGCGACGGATCAAAGCCATCGATATTGGAGAGAAAATAGCGCGCAGTATTGCGAATGCGGCGATAGGACTCACCGGCACGCTTAAGAATTTCATCGGACACCGTCATTTCGGCGCTGAAATCGGCGCTGGCGATCCACAGGCGCAATACATCTGCACCTAACTCATTGATCACTTTCTGGGGTGGAATCACATTGCCGATCGACTTAGACATCTTGCGACCGTTTTCATCCACCGTGAAGCCATGGGTCAACACCGCTTTGTATGGAGCCGTGCCGTTAATGGCGATAGCGGTCTTCAGAGAGGATTGGAACCAGCCGCGATGCTGATCAGAACCCTCAAGATATAGATCCGCAGGATAGCGTAGCTCCTCTCGAGCGCCTATCACCGAAGCATGGGTAACACCGGAATCAAACCACACATCCAGAGTATCGGTGACTTTTTGATAATCCTCGGCCTCTGCACCCAATAACTCAGCGGCATCCGCCTGATACCAGGCATCGATACCAGAGTCCTCAACCAATGTGGCGACTTTTTCAATCAGTGCTGGAGTCTCAGGGTGCAGCTCCCCTGTCTGCCTGTGAACAAACAGCGCAATGGGCACTCCCCAGGTACGCTGGCGCGACACACACCAGTCGGGACTGCCATCCAACATGCCGGCAATCCGCGCCTCACCCCAGTCCGGGTGCCAGGCTACATCGGCGATAGCGGCCTTAGCCTTGTCCAGCAGACCATTTTTGTCCATAGAGATGAACCACTGGGGTGTTGCTCTATAGATCAACGGCGTCTTAGTACGCCAGCAATGAGCATAGCTATGGGTAATCTTGCCGCAGGCCATCAACCTGCCCCGCTCGCGAAGCACATCGATAATATGCTCTTCAACCTTGTACACATGCTCGCCGGCAAACAGTTCTACATCATCGCGGAATAGACCGTTGTCCATCACATAGTTGAGCGTACCAATACCGTAGCCCTTGGCCACGGTAAAATCCTCGATACCATGATCTGGTGCAGTGTGAACACAACCGGTACCCGCATCAGTGGTCACATGGTCACCCAGTAAAACGGGGATATCACGCTCATAGAATGGGTGTTCTGCCACCAGATTTTCCAGCGCTGAACCCCGGCAGCTGGCCAGGACTTTGTAGTCTTCAATCTCCAGCCGCTGCATCACTGACTCAAGCAGTGACTGGGCAAAAATCAGTCGCACAGGGCCTGTTTCAGTGGCACATTGCACCAGGCTGTATTCCAGCTCAGCGCCCATAGAAATAGCCTGACTGCTAGGAATGGTCCAGGGTGTTGTAGTCCAGATCAATACATTGATCGCGCCTTCGCCGGGCAGTTCGCCAAAGCTAGCGCTGAGCTTTTCGAGCTGGGCTGTCTCAGTGACCGGATAGGCCACATCAATAGAGAACGAGGTTTTGTCCTGATACTCCACTTCGGCTTCCGCCAGCGCAGAACCGCCCACCACACTCCAGTACACCGGCTTATAGCCTTTTACCAGATGGCCATTCTCAGCGATCTTGCCAAGGGCGCGAATAATATCGGCCTCCACGCCAAAGTTCATAGTCAGATAGGGCCGCTCCCAATCGCCAAACACACCGATGCGCACAAAGTCTTTGCGCTGACCATCGACCTGTCGCATAGCATAGTCACGGCATTTTTGACGAAAAGTGGCATAGTCCACCTTGACGCCGGCCTTGCCCACCTTCTTTTCCACATTGTGCTCAATCGGCAAGCCGTGGCAGTCCCAACCGGGAATATAGGGCGCATCAAAACCGCTCAGGGTGCGCGACTTCACCACAATATCTTTCAGGGTTTTATTGACCGCATGGCCCAAGTGAATATCGCCATTGGCATAGGGAGGACCATCGTGAAGAATATATTGCTCACGGCCAGCTCGGGCAGTTCTAATCTGCTGATAGATATTCGTCTCTTGCCATTCCTTGAGAATTCCTGGCTCCCGCTGGGCCAGGTTAGCGCGCATAGGGAAGTCGGTCTTGGGCAGGTTCAGTGTTGCCTTGTAATCGGTTGGGTCGCTCATATCAGTCTGTGTTTGAATTCTCTCTGTTGCCTGCAAACCAGGCTCTAATCTGTTTAACGTCCCGCTGGATACCCTCTATAAGTTTTTCCAGCGAAGTAAATTTTTCTTCATTGCGAATCTTGGTAACAAATTCCACCTCGATTCTTCGCCCATACAGGTCGCCATTAAAATCGAGTAAGTGAACCTCCAAAATAGGCTTCAACAGATCACCCACTGTCGGTCGTACACCTACATTGGCAGCACCCTGATAAACAACCTCATCTATGGTCACTAACACTGCATAGACACCAGATAGAGGCGCACTGTAGCGATTGAGTTGCACATTAGCCGTGGGAAAGCCAAGTTCCCTTCCCAACTGCTGGCCGTAGACAACGCGCCCTCTGATAGTAAAAGGCTTGCC
This sequence comes from Porticoccaceae bacterium, assembly GCA_049623265.1. Lineage (GTDB taxonomy): Bacteria > Pseudomonadota > Gammaproteobacteria > Pseudomonadales > Porticoccaceae > HTCC2207. The sequence continues at coordinate 2,177 of JBMZST010000070.1, read as the reverse complement.
CAATAGCTGACCAGCGCGATCAAAATCACCCTGCCGCAATATCTGACGCACCAGCGTGCTGCTGACCCGCTCGCCATCAACCTCTAAAGTCTTAGTATCCTGTACGGTGAAATCGCTGGTTTCGCCCATCTTCAACAGCATTTCGAAATCACCACTGCGGTCACAGCCGAAACGGAAGTCGTCTCCCACAATCAAACGCTTGGTGCCCAGCCCGTCTACCAGTACCGACTGAACAAATTCAACCGCCGTAAGATTGCGCAGTTCTCGGTTAAACTGCAGACAGACCACCTGATCCAAACCAAAGGCCAGCAATGCGTCAACCTTCTCCCGCAGACGCATCAATCTTGCTGGCGCTTTTTCCCCCGAAAAAAATTCCTGGGGCTGAGGTTCAAAGGTCATCACCACAGAGGGTAGCCCCAGCTCTGCCGCCGCAGCTTTCACCTGGTTCAAAATTGCCTGATGCCCCAGATGAACACCATCAAAAGAACCAATGGTGACCACCGATCGCTGATTGAACGACTGCAAGCTGTGCAAATCGCGAATAAAGGTCATTCTGCTGGGTTCTAAAGCCAAGGGCATCACTCTCCGCGCTGGGGGCTGAGTATACCTAGCAAAGCGACCAAAGGTAAGGGATAGCACCAGATTGGTGCTGAGAATTTTTAGGGACTTGTCGCTACCCTGGTTCTAGTTCTCAGATGAGGTAGCTTTGGCGGGGCCACGCAGGTCGGCGAGCCTAAAGCCAGTGATAAATAAACAGCCCAGATAGGTCACAAGCCCCGCTGCGCAGAGCAAGGCAATATTGCCAGCCCGCTGCCACCACAGCAGCTGCTGCCAAAATTCTCCCTGAGTGGCCTGCAACTGGTTAGCCAATAGGATCAGTACAGCCAGCATAGCCGCAACGGATAGCAGCAAACCCGCAAAAAACCTCAACCAACGTGCACTGGGCGCATAAATATTATTCCTGCGCAAAAACACAAACAGCAGTCCGGCATTGAGAAAAGCCGAGGCAGAGGTAGCAGCAGCTAGGCCCATATGACCAATCTCCCAGTAGTAGTGCAACGGCAGCACAAACAGTAGATTCAGCACCATATTAGAGACCATGGCAATGATCCCGATGCGCACCGGGGTGCGCATATCCTGGCGCGCAAAAAACCCCGGAGCCAGCACCTTGATCAGCATAAAGGCTACCAGACCCACAGCATAGGCACGCAGGCTCAGTGTCGCCATAGACATATCCCGAGCGGTCATCACATCGCCGTAGTAAAACAGCGTCAGCAGGATCGGCTCTGCCAGCAATACCAGGGCAGCAGCAGCCGGCACAGCAATTATCAGCACCAACTTAAGGGCCCAGTCCAGCGTCTCTGAGAAAGCCTGGTTGGACTCAGCCGCATGATGTCGGGATAGATTGGGCAGAATCACCGTGGCAATGGCAACCGCAAATACGCCCAGGGGTAACTCAGACAGACGATCCGAATAGTAAAGCCAGGAGACGCTTCCAGTGGGTAAAAACGTCGCCAATACCGTGTCCAGCAACAAATTGATTTGACTCACTGATACACCAAAAATCGCCGGCCCCATCAGGGCTAAAATTTTACGCACACCGCTGTGTTGCCAATCCACCTTGGGCGTCGGCAGCATATGGATACGGTGCAGAAATGGCAGCTGGAACATCAGCTGCACCAGACCAGCCATAAACACACCCCAGGCCAGCGCATAGGCAGGCTCGGCAAATAACGGCGCAGCAATCAGCGCCGCTGCAATTAGGGTGACATTGAGCAATAGAGGCGTGAAAGCTGGCACCGCAAAGCGGTCATAGCTATTGAGAATGCCGCCGGCCACACCGGTCATTGAAATAAATAATAGATAGGGAAAGGTTATTCGCAGCATCTCTGCTGTCGCTGCAAACTTGGCCGGGTCATCAAAGAACCATTTTGGCGCAAAGATCGCAGCCATCACCGGCGAGGCCACCACAATAAGAAGCGTCAGCGCCAGCAGGCTTGTCCCCAGAGTGCCCGTCACTCGATCAATCAGAGCCTTAACGGCCGCCTGACTGCCCTTTTCACGGTACTCCCCGAGAATAGGCACAAAGGCCTGGGCAAAGGCACCCTCGGCAAACAGCCGACGAAAAAAATTGGGGATTTTAAAGGCGACAAAAAACACATCGGCCAGCGCCTCTG
>JBMZST010000069.1:0-7522 GCA_049623265.1 Porticoccaceae bacterium | reverse complement strand
CAATGTCTTCCAGTGCCTCTTTGCCATCTACAGAGACTTCGAATTCGGCGCCCATGCCGTCGCCGAGACCCGAGATATAGTTGCTGCACCATTCGCCGATGGCGACCAGCCTCTCATTGAGAGGCAGTTCATCATCCGGTAACAGAGGTTGAAACAAAAAGCTCAGATCTTGCAGATTGCTCAGCGAGGCCGCGTAAAAGTCTTCCAGTGCTGTCTCTGCAGATTCAGTCTGGTCCTCTGCGAGAGCCAGCCACTTGGTTGAAGCCTCTATCAGTTCCTGCATTTCTGCGGCCCCGCAGCTGAGACGGCCACAGAGAAACCCATGAAAGCCCGAGGGGTTAGCATTAATTTTTAGTGCGTAAAAGAGATCTTCGAGTTGTTCGAATGTCACAGGTTCACCTCGTGAATTAGACTTGTATCCTAACACCCTTAGCACGGTGCTGCATCCTGATTCAGGGTGGTGCGGTGTTAATGGCCTCAGGTCCTAGGTTGTAATTGACCGGGCCCAAGACAATGCCTATAGTTATGCGACATTGCTGTTTCCAATTAACTGTAACCAAATCCCATGATTGATTCAGAGAAGTTTGAAGACAAGCTGGACCGCCTGATAGGCCTCTGCCAGCAACTTAAGCAAGAGAATCAAGCGCTGCGCGAACGCGAGGCGGGACTTGTGGGTGAGCGCAGTCAATTGATCGAGAAAAATGAATTGGCGCGCCAAAAAATCGAGACCATGATCAATCGCTTGCGCAACCTCAGTGCGGAGCAATAACCGTGGCTGCCATTTCCCTGAAAATACAGATTCTCGACAAAGAATATCAAGTCAACTGTCAGCCAGAGGAGCGCGAGGCACTTGAATATTCCGCTCAGCTGCTCAATGAAAAGATGGACGAAATTCGCCAGGGCTCACATATTATTGGCCTGGAGCGCATTGCTGTAATGGCAGCCCTCAACCTGGCCCATGATTTGATTCGCAGTCAGGCTTCGGGGCAACGGGATGCTCAGGCATCGAATATTTTGCAGTCCATGGACGCCAAACTGGATGCAGTGCTCTCAGATTTGGCCAACTAAACTCTGAATAATCAGTTTAAATTTGATCCCTGACAGGGTTATTTTCGGTCGCCCTCTGGTATACTGGGACTTCCTGGGGTGTTTGCCAGCCAAGAAGTCCCTGAGCCGATAATTTTTATCCGGCCGTTCTCCGTCAACAATGTTGTGCACTTCCGTGCGTCGGAAAGCCTGATTTGTTGCGAGGATAGCCACCTTGAACTCTTCGGTTCAAGGCCACGTTGGCAGCGGCACTCTGGGGTTTACTGTAAACCGGTTCCTTACCATGACTTCTGGTGATACTCGACAGCAACTTCGAGCAAAAAGGCGAGCTCTGACCTCTGCGCAGCAGCGGCTCAGCGGCAAAAATCTGGCATCGGTAATCTGCGGTCAAGGGTTTTTCCTCCGCGCTAAGCGCATTGGTATTTATTTGGCTAATGATGGCGAAATAGATCCCAGCCCGATTTTAACCACGGCCCTCAATGCCGGCAAAGCCTGCTTTTTGCCCATATTGCATCCGCTGAAAAAAAACACATTGTATTTTGGCCGCTACGATACAGGGACCAAACTGATTAATAATCGCTTTGGTATTCCAGAGCCCCTGTTAAACAGCCATCAGACTGCACCCCCCTGGAGTCTGGATATCATTTTTATGCCGCTGGTAGCTTTTGATCGCCAGGGTAACCGCATGGGTATGGGCGGCGGATTCTATGACCGCACTCTGGCCTTTATGGCAAGTAGCGACCGCCTCAAACCCAAACTGGTTGGCCTGGCCCACAGCTGCCAGGAAGTCGACACCCTGTCTCAGCAGAGCTGGGACATCCCCTTACATTTAATTGCCACTGACCAAGAGATAATATGCGCAAGACAAAAATAATCTGCACCATAGGCCCAGCCACTGAATCCATTGGCATGCTGGAGAAGCTTGCCAACGCCGGTATGAACGTGGCCCGGCTCAATATGTCTCACGGCAATCATGAATCCCATGCCAAAATTATTCAGTCCATCCATCAGCTGAATAAAAAACTGAATCACCCAATTGCCATTCTGCTGGATACCCAGGGGCCAGAAATTCGCACCGGGGATATGGTCAATGACCTGCACCTTGAGGAGGGCGATACTATTTCAATTGTGGCCCGTGGCGCTGAGGATGTTGAGTCATCCTCTATCCATATTAACTACGAAGATCTAATCAATGATGTGGATGTGGGCGATACCATAACCGTAGACAATGGACTGATCAATCTTCAAGTTCTGAGCAAGGAGGAGCGCGTGATGCAGGTCAAGGTAATTGATGGCGGTCTGCTGAAGAGCAAACGCCATGTCAACCTGCCTGGTATTCGCGTCAACCTGCCCGCCATTACCGATAAAGACCGCCGCGATATCGCCTTTGGTATGGAACAGGGCGTAGATTTTATCGCCCTGTCTTTTGTCCGACAGGCAGATGATGTCCATGAGCTACGTGAGTTATTGGGGGATAAAGCCGATCAGATTAAGGTGGTGGCCAAGCTTGAAGATCAGGAAGCTATTACCAATATGGTGGAAATCATCGACGCCGCCGACGGTATTATGGTGGCCCGCGGTGATCTGGGCGTGGAGGTGCCTCTGGAAGTGCTACCCCGTATTCAGCGCCGCATTATCCGCACCTGCGCCGAGATGGGTACCAGAGTGATTGTGGCTACCCACATGTTAGAGTCAATGATCGAGAATCCAATCCCCACTCGGGCCGAAGTAACCGATGTCGCCAATGCGGTCTATGAAGAGGCCGACGCCATTATGCTGTCTGGTGAGACAACCGTGGGCAAGTACCCGGTGAAATGCGTCGAGTTCCTCGACCGTATTGCGCGTTCAATTGAAAGCAGCCGCGGTCTTCGCTTTACCGACAACCTGGAGCTGGTGAACGACAAACAACACATAGCCAAAGCCGCTGTGGATCTGGCCACCTCGATTTCGGCTAAAGCAATTATTGTACCCACCCGACGAGGGCGCATGGCCAACCGTATTACCAACTGCCATCCGGAGTCCATTATTTGCGCCTTTACCAACAATAGTGGCACCCGCAGGCAGCTAGTCCTAAATCGCAATGTGTTGAGCTACCAGATAGAAATTGGCGATGACTCAGAGAAAACCCTGGCCGAAGCTGCAGCCATTATGATTAAGCGCGATGAGTTTTCCCCTGACGACCAGGTGGTGGTTATTTCCGATGCGTTGGCCGGCTCTGGCTTTGAAGCGCTGGAAATTCGCAAGATATCAGATTTGCTGTAACCGAGTTTACGGGTTGCCCAGAAAGAACCGGTACGCTTCGTTATCGGTTTCGTCTGTGTAGTGGTAGCCTAGGTTATCCAGGAACTGTTTGACCGCACGCGCATCCTTTTTCGACGCCTGCAAGCCCACCAGTACGCGACCAAAAGCCGAACCATGATTGCGGTAGTGAAACATCGAGATATTAAAACGACCACCTAGCTGCACCAGGAAGTTCATCAGAGCCCCGGGGCGCTCGGGGAATTCAAAACGAAATACCTGCTCATCCACCACCTGGGGAGCATGGCCACCCACCATGTGGCGAATATGCAGCTTGGCCATTTCATTGTCTGTCATATCAGATACTGCATAGCCCTTGCTGCCCAACTCATCGATAAGCTGGCGCCGGTCATCATCTGAGCTCACCTTGATACCGACAAATATCTGCGCCTGATCAGCGTCGTTATAGCGGTAATTAAACTCAGAGATATTGCGTCTGTGCAGCGCCTTGCAGAATTTCTCGAAACTACCGGGCTTCTCCGGAATGGTCACTGCCAGCACCGCCTCGCGTTTTTCACCCGTCTCTGTGCGCTCAGAAATATAGCGCAGGCGATCAAAGTCTATATTAGCTCCACATTGAATCGCTAATAATGTCTGCCCCTCAACACCATGGGCTTCGACGTATTTTTTTAGACCCGCCGTACCCAATGCACCAGAGGGCTCACAGATGGCGCGGGTGTCATTGTAGACATCTTTGATGGCCGCGCAGATTTCATCGGTGCTTACGGTAATTACCTCATCGACCAGGTCTTTTAGTAACCTGAAGGTCTCCTTGCCAATCTGGGCCACAGCCGTGCCATCGGCAAAGATACCCACTTCTTTTAGGCGCACGCGGCGACCGGCCTTCATAGCCGCGTCCAGGCAGGCTGCATCGTCAGACTCCACAGCGATAATTTTGATATCCGGCCGCAGGTTTTTCACATAGGCGGCAACGCCGGCACAGAGGCCTCCACCTCCTACAGCAATAAAAATAGCGTCCAGATCACCAGGTATTTGGCGCAGGATTTCCATGCCAATTGTGCCCTGACCGGCAATAATATCCGGATCGTCAAAAGGATGGATATAGGTCAGGCCCTGCTCTTCGATCAGCTTGTTGGCATGGGCTGCCGCGGCATCATAGCTGTCGCCCACCAGTACCACCTTGGCACCTCTGGCACGCACCGCATCAACCTTGATCTGGGGTGTAGTCTTGGGCATCACAATCGTCGCTTTAACGCCCATTTTCTTTGCTGCCAGCGCCAGGCCTTGAGCATGGTTGCCCGCAGACGCGGCAATCACTCCCGCTGCCAATTGCTTGTCGGATAGGTGACGAAGCTTGTTATAAGCGCCGCGTAATTTAAACGAAAACACAGGCTGCAGGTCTTCGCGTTTGAGCAGCACCTGATTGTTTAATCTGTGGGAAAGCAGTGGCGCCGCATCAACTGGCGTTTCAATCGCCAAGTCATAGATGCGCGCATCGAGAATTTTTTTGACATACTTCTGGGGCATTGGGCTTTCCGCATTATTTAGCTGTGGCGCAATGGTAATTTGATCAGGCCATTTAAGCCAGCGTCAGTTGACACTTATGCCCCATACACAGATTTTTAGTCGCCCTTTTTAACCCTGCTTATCTTATAATCTCCTCCTCAGATGTTGAACAGAAACCATAGGGGTGAGCAGTGGACCAAAATCAATTAAAACAAGCGGTTGCACAGGCAGCAGTGGATTACACCCTTGAGCGTATCGAAGATGACAGCATAGTCGGCATTGGCACCGGGTCTACCGCCAACTGTTTTATCGATCTTGTCGCCGAACACAAACACAGGTTTCAAGGAACTGTGGCTAGCTCCGAGGCATCGGCAGAACGACTCCGCAGCCACGGCATTCCGGTATTTGAACTCAATTCGGTGGCTGAAGTGAGCATCTACATTGACGGTGCCGATGAAGCCAACCCAAGGTTAGAATTGATTAAAGGCGGGGGTGCCGCCCTAACCAGAGAAAAAATTGTTACTGCGGTCGCCAAAGAATTTGTCTGTATTGCCGACGAGAGCAAGTGGGTGGATTATCTGGGCACCTTTCCCCTGCCCGTTGAAGTGATTCCCATGGCCCGCAGCCATGTTGCCCGAGAACTGGTTAAGCTGGGTGGCGATCCGGTTTGGCGCGAAGGCGTGGTAACAGACAATGGCAATCTTATCCTCGATGTTCATCATCTCCATCCCATAGCCTCAGCCTGTGAGCTGGAGGAGAAAATCAATCAGATTACCGGGGTGGTGACTAACGGCCTTTTCGCTCTTAAGCCTGCGGATATACTGTTTTTGGCTACGCAACAGGGTATTGTCACTCACAGCGCAAAGTCCTGAGGCCGGCGCCATGGCTAAGAAATACCATGTCTTTGGTCTTGGCAATGCGCTGGTCGATACAGAGATTCAGGTCACAGACCAGGACCTGCAGCGCCTGGGTATAGACAAAGGGCTTATGACATTGGTCGATGAAGACCGACAGCATTTTCTTATTCGTAACCTGCAAGATCATCTCACCTTATCCAAACGCGCCTGTGGCGGGTCTGCAGCTAATACTATTATTTCCCTGACCCAGTTTGGCGGTCGAGGCTATCTGGCCTGCAAGGTGGCAGATGATGACAACGGCCAATTTTACCTTCAGGATTTGATTGATAATGGTGTGGGTCACAGCACCGACCAAAATCTGGAGCCCGGCATAACGGGAAAATGCCTGGTCATGGTGACACCAGACGCAGAGAGAACCATGAACTCTTTTCTTGGCATAGGTGAGCAGCTGGCCCCTGACGATATAGATGCCGAAGCTGTAGCCGACTCGGAATATATTTATATAGAAGGTTATCTGGTTACCAGTGAAACTGGTCGCGCCGCTGTCATCAAGGCCCGTGAAATAGCTCACAACAGTGGCACCAAAGTCGCTATCAGCCTTTCGGACCCTGGCATTGTGGCGCACTTCAAATCAGACTTGCAGCAGATGATTGGCTCTCCCGTCGATCTGCTTTTCTGCAATAAGCAGGAAGCCCTGAGCTGGTGTGACACAGATGACTTTGATCATGCTGTTACCGAAATGCAAAAATCCGCCAGACAGTTTTGTATCACTTTGGGTGCAGAGGGCGCGCTGGTTTTTGACGGTTTTAGACTCTACAGGGCCCAGGGACAACCAGTGACTGCGGTGGACACCAATGGCGCTGGTGATATGTTTGCCGGCGCCTATTTTTACGCGATCACCCAGGGTCAGGGTTGCTTGGAGGCCGCCACCTTTGCCAACCGCGCTGCCAGTGCAGTGGTAGGCCAATACGGCCCCCGGTTGCACAGCGCTGAATACAATGGACTTGTGTTCGCCTAGTAAGCAGCCATCATCCAGGACTGAGGATTTTATCCAGCTGCTGGGGATGTTTAACCAGAAAACCCTGGATATAGTCGACGCCAATTTTCTTCAGCAGCTGATGCTGGCTTCGATTTTCCACACCTTCTGCTACCGTGGACACCCCCATAATATGACCCAGGTGATTGATAGTACTGACCACAGAGTAATCCACATCACTGTTGTCCATGGTTTTGATAAAGCTCGAGTCAATTTTAAGGCAGTCGATAGGCAATTCTTTTAAATAGGCAAACGAAGAGAGGCCGCTGCCAAAATCATCCAGCGCAAAGGACACTCCAACGGAGCGCAATGTAGCTATCAGGCGCTTGGCCTCTGGCAGATGCTTGACCGCTGCGGTCTCGGTGATCTCAAATTGAATATGCTTGGGCGGAATACCACTGTCGCTAAAACCGGCAAGAATATAGTCGATGGCATTTTCATCTCCCACAGTGGTGCCCGACAGATTGACTGCCAAGGTAGGCAATAGCTCACCACGCTGCTGCCGCTTCTGTAAAAACTGCAGTGCGTTGGTAAATACCCATTTATCCAGATCATCAATCAGAGAAAAATGCTCCGCCACAGGGATAAATTCCGAGGGCGGCAATATGGTGCCGTCGCTGTCGCGCATGCGCACCAGAATCTCGTAATACTTGGGCAGCGCCACGCTAGGATTTAGCGAAACAATGGGTTGGGCAAATAGGGTGAATCTATTTTCATCCAGCGCGGAGACAATCTTGGGCATGCTGGTGGCCAGCCGGCGACGCTTGGTGACCTCTTCATTAAACGACTGAAAATGGATTTTATTGCGGCCCTTGTC
>JBMZST010000068.1:0-7539 GCA_049623265.1 Porticoccaceae bacterium | reverse complement strand
CCAGCGGCAAAAAAATACGATTTGCCGATCGTTGGCAGGGCTACAAGTCCCATCACCGAGACACGGTTCGCGTCAGTCTGCGCAAATTACTCAGTGAACCGCTGCAAACTTTAATGACTGTGGCAGTGATTGCCATAGCTCTGGCGCTGCCCTCGGCACTGTATCTGACGGTGGAGAATATAGATCAGCTGGGCAGCCATTTTGAATCTTCGGCGCAGATTACCGTATTTGTTAAAAAAGGGGCCAAACCTCAGGCAATTGACAGCTTGCGGGCAGAACTCGACGCCATGTCCGGTGTGGATAGTCTTAGCTATATCTCGGCAAAACAGGCCTTGCTGGAGTTTAAGGCTCTGTCTGGGTTTGGATCGGCCCTGCGCGAACTGGAAGAAAACCCACTGCCAGCCGTATTCTTGGTACAGCCGGCAGTAGCCGAGCCCATTGATATGGGCCAGATAGAGCGGCTGATGAAAAAAATTCGATCCTTTGCACTGGTAGATGATGTGCAGATTGATATGGCCTGGCTACAGCGCCTGCACAGCCTAACCGAGATGGGACAAAAAGTGGTTGTGGCTCTGGGCGCAGCATTGGGTATTGGCGTTTTGCTGGTCATAGGCAATACCATACGCCTCTCTATTCAGAGCCGCCGAGATGAAATTATTGTGATTAAATTGGTGGGCGGCACCAATGCCTATGTAAGGCGTCCGTTTCTCTACACCGGCCTGCTACTGGGCGTATTTGGGGCTCTGACAGCCGCCATTATGCTATACGCCAGCTTGCTGTGGATGAGTAGTTCAGTGGCCAATTTGGCCGAGCTATATCAGAGCCAGTATCGGCTTCAGGGGCTGGGCATACTCGGCTTTTTGGGTCTAGTGGGCCTGGGAGGCATTTTTGGGTTGGGCGGTGCCTGGATCGCCGTAAGTAAGCATCTTCGAGATATTGAGCCAAAATAGACCTTATCACCGTAAAAACCCATACTAGCCCCTATGTTTATTGAACCTTCAGGGGCTAGGAAGCACTAATCTTTTAATGCTAAACTTATAGACCAGCAACATTTAGACAACCTGTTTCAGAGATTTTAGAGAACCGTATGAGCAAAGCCCTTCAAACCATGGAATGGATGACCCCCGGCGCCAACCTGAATGCTTACATTCAGGGTACTGCCACTGTCCCGATTCTTTCTATTGAAGAAGAGAAGTCTCTGGGCGAGGCGCTGTACTACGAGGATGACCTGGACGCTGCTCGTCGTCTGGTTATGTCGCATCTGCGTTTTGTGGTTCATATTGCACGCTCCTACAATGGTTATGGCCTGCCGCTGGCAGATCTTATTCAGGAGGGCAATGTCGGCCTGATGAAAGCGGTACGTCGCTTTAACCCTGAAAAAGGTGTGCGAGTGGTGTCCTTTGCTGTGCACTGGATCAAAGCCGAGATTCACGAGTTTATTCTGCGCAACTGGCGCATCGTGAAGATCGCCACCACCAAGTCCCAGCGCAAACTGTTCTTTAACCTGCGCAGCGCCAAAAAGCAGCTGCAGTGGCTGACCGCAGATGAGGCCAAAGCTGTTGCTGATGATCTGGGCGTAGAAGTTAAAGATGTTATGGAAATGGAGATGCGCCTCACGGCTCGAGATTCAGCCTTCGATGCTCCGGCAGAGGAAGATGACGAGAAAGCTGCCTACGCGCCGGTACATTACCTGGAAGATAAATCCGCTGATCCTGCTCAGCAAGTGGAAAACGATGATTATCAGGGCGACAACAATATGCGATTGGCTGAAGCCGTGCAGAGCCTGGATAAGCGCAGTCAGGATATTTTGCAGCGCCGCTGGCTAGACGACAATAAAGCTACGTTACATCAGTTAGCTGATGAATACGGTGTCTCCGCTGAGCGTATTCGCCAGCTTGAGAAAAATGCTATGAAGAAAGTCCGCATGGCTATGGAAGCCTGATTAGACTCAATCTAATACGCAAGCCGCACCCTTGTGACTCCCATCAAAGTGCGGCTTTTTTATTGCCCAAAATTATTGCTCAAAGCCCGCTATGAATAAACCGCTGTGGATTAAGGTGATCGCCCTAAGTGGAGCCGTCTCTGTTGCTCTCGGCGCTTTCGCCGCTCACGGCCTAAGCGACAGCCTGTCATTAAAGATGCTAGCCACCTTCCGCACAGCCGTGCTCTATCAGTTTTTGCATACCATTGCGCTGCTGGGTCTTATTAGCCTGCCGGACCAGATAGTAGACTTAGGGCGACAGCGGCTGGCTGCCAAAAGCTGGTTTGTGGGCATTTTGCTGTTCTCCGGCTCTCTGTATAGTCTGGTATTTACCGGCATCACCGCGCTGGGCATGATTACTCCTCTCGGCGGTCTGGCCTTTATTGTTGGCTGGCTTTTACTGTTCACTGGGGTTAAACGAAGCGATTAAATGGATATCAGACCTGAATACCGCAAAAAATCCATTCGCAGCTATGTGGTCCGTGCCGGCCGTATGACCGATGGGCAGCGCAATGCCTTTGAAAAAAGCTGGGTTAACTATGGGTTAAAGCTAGCCGACGGCCCCATAGATACAGATCAGGTGTTTGGTCGTCCCGGCACCAAAGTCGTGGAGATAGGCTTTGGTATGGGCGATTCGCTGCTGCAAATGGCTGCCGCGGAGCCGGAGACCGACTTTATTGGTATTGAGGTACATCCTCCAGGTGTGGGTACCTTGATGAATGGCGCGGCCGAGCGCGGGATAGAGAATTTGCGGGTTTATTTGGCCGATGCTAATGACGTGCTGGAGGAATGTTTTGCCGCCGAGAGTATTGACCGTCTGCAGTTGTATTTCCCCGACCCTTGGCATAAGAAAAAGCACAATAAGCGGCGCATAGTGCAGCCAAGTTTTGTGCAGCTGGTGCGGGAAAAGCTGCGGCCTGGCGGCGTATTGCATATGGCCACAGACTGGCAACATTACGCCGAGCAGATGTTGGAGACACTGGATGCGGCAGAGGGCTTTGACAATAGAGCAGGCGCAGGGCAGTACTCGGCCCGCCCTGAGTATCGGCCGCTGACAAAATTTGAGCTGCGCGGCGAGCGTCTTGGCCATGGGGTCTGGGATCTGATCTACGAAAAAATTGATTAACCCCACCAGTTAAATGACCTACACTAAAGTCTGATAAACCAACTTGACGAAACAGCGATAACAGGATTTACCATGAACCGATTGAAACTTCTCTCATTGACTGCACTCCTTGCGTTAGCTGGCTGTGATCAAATGAATAACCAGCCCCAGGAGGCAGATTTGCAAACTCAAGACCAAAAAATTAGTTACTTACTGGGTATGGATAATGGCAAGAATATCCAGACCATTGGCATCGACATTGACACAGCGGCCTTTCAACAGGGCTTTAGCGATGGCTTAAGCAATGCTGAGCCCAAGTTGACCGAAGAGCAGATTGCCGAGGCGGTACAAGCCTTTGAAACTGTGATGGCCGCCAAGCGAGAAGAAATGCAGCAGGCTGAGCAGCAGGCCAGCAAGATGCAAGCTGATGCTAACCTGGCAGAGGGCAGTGCCTTTCTTGCAGAGAATGGTTCCAAAGAGGGTGTGGTCACCACTGAGTCTGGGTTGCAGTACAGGGTGCTGGTTGCGGGTTCAGGGGCCAAGCCGAGCGTAGACAGCATGGTAGAGGTGCATTACGCCGGTCGTCTGCTGGATGGCACTGAGTTCGATAGTTCTATCAAGCGTGGCGTGCCCGCGCAGTTTGGCGTGACTCAGGTGATTGCCGGTTGGACGGAAGCTCTGCAGCTGATGACAGAGGGTTCGAAATGGGAGCTATTTATTCCAGCTGATCTGGCTTATGGCCCCGGCGGTACAGGTCCCATTGGCCCCAATGCTACACTGATCTTCGAAGTTGAATTGCTTCAGGCGAATGTTGCTAGCGGCGAAGGCTAAAGCAGACAGCCTGCAAGCCAAAACAAAAAAGCCCCGATTTATCGGGGCTTTTTTATCGACTGCCTTATAGATTATGCCAAGCCTCTAGGATTCTTCCAAAAGCTGGCTGACATGAGAGTTGTGTAGTACTTCGATCATTTTGTCCTCAGACTCAAAGCGTTGAGCCAGGGTTTCACCAATTTCTGACAGATCTGTCGCCAGAACATCCAGATCATCAGTGGCTAAATATTTGTCATTAAAATCGAGGATTATCTCGGTGGAGGGTTGGATCTTCTCCATCAGCGCAGCGCCCTGTTCCAGGCCCTCTTTGTCGCTAAAGGCTTTTCCTTCTGCGGCAAGTTGCTCAAACACCTCAAAATGACCCACAGACACGTAATCGACCATCAGCTCACAAAAATTTTGCAGCATGGTACCGTGATCCGCATTGGCACCATCAAAGTTTTTTACTTCACTGAGCTCGCAATATTTGACGAGCAGTTCACGGCGTTCTTCCAGCCAGCGATCAATCACATCGCTGACCCCGCCCCAGTGTTGCTGTAATGTTTGACAATTTTCTAACATAAGATCCTCTACTATTCACTCCCTTGGAATTTCAGTGTACCTGTTTTTTTGCGGGATAATAACTATTCAAAGAAGAAAAATTTATATCAAAATTGTCATCAATGGCGGCAGAAACAGCGATGTCCAGATGCCATTGAGCCCCATACCCAGAGTAGAAAAGGCGCCACAGCGCGGGCTCTGCTCAAAAGCCTTAGCTGTGCCTATGGCATGGGCAGAGATGCCCAGAATCAACCCCTGCCAGCGTTCATCAGTGATTTTCGTATAGTTAAAAACCGTCTGAGCAGCCAGGATACCCACAATGCCGGTCAGTAGCACCACCATCACAATCAGGGTCACCAGACCGCCTAACTGCTCAGTAATACCCACTGCGATCGGCGTTGTCACCGACTTAGCGGCCAGGGAAAGCACTATCAGTTGATCTGCATCAAATATCAGCGCCATTGCCAGAGCGCAGCCCGTGGCAAAAAACCCGCCTATCAGCACAGTTGTAGCCACGGTTAGCAGCAGTGGTGGCAGTTGACGCATCTGTTTGGCTAGAGGCACAGCCAGGGCCACTGTTGTGGGTCCCAGCAGCCAATTGAGTGCACCATTGCCTAAATAATAGGCCTCAAAATCCATGTTGATCAGGTAGAGAAAGGCAGCTACTAGGGGGGTCCCGATCAATAGAGGGTGTAAAAATGGATTACCACCGCTGCGCCGATAAACCGCTCTGCCCACCACAAAGCCAACAAAGGACAGGGCGATGACCCAGGAACTGGCGCTAATTTGCTGCCAATAGGCACTGAGCAAGGCCATTAGTCAGATCCGCCTTTGACTGACTCTGGCAAAATACGAATGAGCACTGCCATAAAAATAATCGCAGCTAGGGTACTCAACAGTATGGTGACTAGCAGCGAGGGAAACTGCTGATAAAGTTGTTGGCTAAGAAAAAAGGCACCTACAGAAGGGGCAATAAACATCAGTGAGAGATGTTGAATTAATTGATTGCTGGCACGATCTAAAAACTCCAGAGGCCGGCCGTAGACCGTCAGCACCAGCAGTAGCATTAGCATGCCCAGCAGAGGCCCGGGCAGCGCTATCTCGCCAACCTGTGAAGCTATTTCACCGAGACACTGAAAAACCAGCAGCACCAGCAGTGCCAGTGCAAACTTTAAGCCTTGCGCAAAAATTGTACTAGCCCCAGGGCAGCAAAACCGACAAAGGACAGCATGACCCAAGCAGGCATGCTCAGGCCCAATAACTGCCACTGCACTTCCGCACAGTTACCATCACCGCGCAACAGCATGGCTATGGCCTCCGAGGCGGAGAAGCTATCGAACAGATAGTCTACGGGAATGCCACAGGCGGGCACCTGATCTTCTGGCAAACTCTGTAGCCAGAGTTGTTTGCCTGAAAAATAACTGCCTAGCCCGGCTGTGGCAATACTTAGCCCGGCATAGATGCGCTGACCGCTGACCTCTGGGTTGTGGAGAGCGGCTAAGGCGCAAATCACCCCCACAGCAATAACAAATACCCGCTGGGTAATGCACAGATAACAGGGCTCCAGCCCCAGATAGTTCTGGAAATAGACGATGGCGATTACAATCAGAGCTGCACTGGCGATGGCCTGGGCGAGATTGACAATTCTATAACTGGGCAAAACCACAAAACACTCCTAATACCAGGGGGTTAATTCAGGGCCACTAGTGTAATTCAATTTCCTGCAAAGTGGTGCTGACAAACGTCTGTAATCGAGGATATAACTGATGGAACTCATGGGCGATGGCATCCCCGTGAGCCTCAATAGTAGGCAGAGCGTCCTGCAGAGCAACCGGGCGCCTCAGACGCTCCCCAATCCGTTGCAAAATAAGCGGTAAATGTTGGGCCTGAGCATAGCTCTCTAGCCAGCCAATCGACGGCGCCCGCTGCAGAAACAATTGAGCTCTCGGCGGCAGAACAGTTTGATAGCCGGCTAGATGGCTATAGAAGTTCTGACAGAATGACTCGAGCGGTTGCTGATAGTAGAGTTGCCAGTCGCGGGCCAGCAGATGGTCGTAAAACACATCGGCCACTATGCCCGCATAGCGCCGCATGGGACTTTCAAAGCGCTGCAAAAAGCACCGAAGTTCCGGCTGTTGATCTACATAATGGTCCAGTTTGCGGTGTGCGCGAATCCCGGCTTCGACAGCCGCTGGGAATTGGCCAGAGCCCAGTGGCCCGCGCACGAAGTCCCCTAGCAGCCCGCCCACCTGATGGGCCGGATTTTCCCCAGCCAATGCAATATGGGCGAGATAATTCATAAGTTGGCAGGATTAATACTGGGCCAGAAATTCATCAAAGGGCAGTTTGTCACTGCTCTCAATCTCCGCTTGACGCGCTATCGACTGCTCTGCCAGGTCCGTGTATTTGGCCACAGTTTCTGGGCTGGGCGGGCGCGCACAGAAGTAATCGCGCTGCTCACAAGCCATGCGCATGGCCATGCCATAGTAGGTCTCTCCATGCTCTGCCATTTCGTGCAGCAGGGTGGCCGCTGGCGTGGTGGAAGCATCACTTAGACGCGACTGCATGGTGCTGAGAATAGCACTGTAATCATCAGAATCATGAGCGGCATCTAATTGCTTGGCAACCGGTGCCATGGCCTCAAGTAATGATTTGCCCCAGTCCCGCAGTGACCTCTCGCCATCGGCTTCAGCCAGCATTAGATTGGGGTCGCGGCCCTGGTACACGGTGCGAAGATTATTTTCGGGAATACGGGCATATTCCTGATTATTGGTCTCTGGGCTGTCTTCTAACAGGCAAAAAAGCAAGAAGCTGTCCAAAAAGCGGATGGTGTCTGCATCTATACCATTGGGCATTAGCGGGTTGAGGTCAATACAGCGCACTTCAATATATTCGACGCCGCGATCCTGCAGGGCATGTATCGGGGTCTCCCCCATTTTTGCTGTGCGCTTGGGCCGAATCGAGCTATAGAATTCGTTCTCAATCTGCAGTAGCGCAGTGTTGAGCTGTTTGTAGTTGCCCTGCGCGTTCTTTAAGCCGATTTCATCATAGGGCGGGTAGGGCTGCTCCAGTGCCGACCTCA
>JBMZST010000067.1:0-7575 GCA_049623265.1 Porticoccaceae bacterium | reverse complement strand
TAAATTCACCTTCCAGATGGCCAAATAGGGGAATCAGATGTTTAAAAGCACAAAACTCTTAGCTGTGTTTGGCGCTGCCTTCCTGGTGCCTCTGATGGTAACAGTGGCAGATCCTCAATCTGTACTCAGCGTCAGCGCTGCTGCTGAGGAGAAGAAAGAGCCAAAGTATAAAGACGTAAAAACGCGCCAGCGCCAGTCTGTGGGTGCTAAATGCGCCAAGGCGTTGGAAAATGTGCAGGTGGTTCTAGAAGAAGAGAACTGGCCTGAGTCTCTCAATATGCTGGTGAATATCGAAAACAGTGCCAAGACCTGTAAGTCCGACTACGAGCAGACTCAGATCTGGAAGTTCAAAGGCTACGTTTACTATTCTCTGGATGATTTCAACTCTGCCATCCGTTCATACCGTCAGGTGATTAACGGTGCCGGCACACCGCCAGAGCTACGTCTGGATACTCGTTACACTCTGGCTCAGCTGTATACCGTGGAAGAAAAATACGCTCTGGCAGCTAAAGAGTTAGAGACCTGGATGAGCGAAGCCACCATTATTGGTAACGACGCCCGGGTGTTACTGGCGCAGATTTACTACCAGCTGAATCGTAAAGATGAGTCGCTGAAAATGCTCGAAGCTGCGATCAGCGATGTCGAAGCCAAAGGTATTCTGCCTAAAGAGGGCTGGTGGGGTTTGCAGCGGGTTCTCTACTACGAGCGCAATAACTTCAAACGCGTTGTCAGTATTCTTGAGCAGCTGGTTACCCACTACCCCAAGTGGAGCTACTGGAAACAGCTGGGCGGCATGTACGGCGAGCTCGAGCGTGAAGATGATCGCCTAGTAGCTACCGAATTGGTGTATATGAATAACCAGTTCGACAAAGAGAGCCAGATTATGAGCATGGCCTACATGTTCTTGGGTGCCGAGGTTCCCTATCGTGCTGCGCGTATTATCGAAAAAGGTATTAACGACGAGATTATCGAGCGCAACGCCAAGAATCTTGAGGTGCTGGGGACAGCCTGGTATCAGTCTAAGGATTTGAAGAGAGCATTGGCAGCGCTGGAAAGTGCCTCCAAGTACTCGGATACAGGTAATCTGCAGTCACGCCTAGCGGGAATCTATCTGGATCTGGGTCGTGACAAAGAAGCCTACAGAGCGGCGCAACGAGCGGCGAAAAAAGGTGGCGTCAAACGTCCAGATGCCAACTACCTGGTGATGGGCAACGCGTTGATTAATCTGCACTGCTACAAAGATGCGATCAAAGCATTCCAGAAGTCGCTGAAGGCGGCCAAGGACAAAAAGAGCAAAAAGTACCCACAGCAGTGGATTCGCTATGCGGACACTGAGGGGACTCGATTAGGTAAGCTGCGCGATGTAGGTGCCAAGGTACCCAGTTGCAGCAAGGCTTAAGTCTCTAGCCTGACAAATAAAAAAGCCCAGCATTAAGCTGGGCTTTTTTTTGCTCATTGGCCTCGCCGTGATCCGATTACAGCTGGGATAGGTCTCGCACTGCCCCTTTGTCGGCACTGGTGGCCAATTTGGCGTAGGCTTTCAGTGAGGCGCTCACTTTGCGGGGCCGCTCTTCAGCGGGCTTCCAGCCCAGCTTATCCTGCTGTTGGCGGCGAGCCTCAAGTTCGGCATCAGACACCAATACATCAATACTGCGATTGGGAATATCAATGCGAATCGTATCGCCCTGACGCACCAGGCCAATATTACCACCGGCTCCGGCCTCAGGAGACACATGGCCTATAGAAAGTCCCGAGGTGCCGCCAGAGAAGCGACCATCGGTAATCAGGGCACAGGCTTTGCCTAAATTCTTGGATTTAATATAACTGGTGGGGTATAGCATCTCCTGCATGCCGGGTCCGCCCCGCGGGCCCTCGTAGCGCACAATTACCACATCGCCCGCTTTGACTTTGTCGTTGAGAATACAGTCCACGGCCTCATCTTGACTCTCGGTAATAAAAGCAGGGCCCTCGAAGACATGAATGGACTCGTCGACACCAGAGGTTTTTACCACACAGCCATCCGGGGCCAGATTGCCGGTTAATACTGCCAGGCCACCCTCCAGACTAAAGGCGTTTTCGAGGTTGCGAATACAACCCTGCTCGCGGTCTGCATCCAGGGATGACCATCTGGTGCTCTGGCTGAATGCAGTCTGAGTGGGAATGCCCGCGGGGCCCGCCTTGTAAAAGGTTTTCACCTCTTCACTGACATGGCCGCTAACAATATCCCATTTATCCAGTGCCTCTTGCAGGCTGGCAGAATGCACTGTGGGCAGATCACTGTGGATTAAGCCAGCGCGATTAAGCTCAGCCATAATCCCCATGATACCACCGGCGCGATGCACATCTTCAATATGATATTCCGGGGTATTAGGTGCGACCTTACACAGCTGCGGCACCACTCGGGAGAGGCGATCAATATCCGCCATATCGAAATCAATACCAGCTTCTTGCACTGCGGCCAGCAGATGCAAAATGGTATTGGTTGAACCCCCCATGCAGATATCCAGCGTCATGGCGTTTTCAAACGCTTTAAAGTTGGCAATGGAGCGCGGCAGTACAGAGTAGTCATCCTGTTCATAGTGCTGACGGGCCATTTTGACAATGGTGCGACCTGCTTCCTGAAATAATTCGCGGCGATCTGAATGGGTCGCTAAAACCGTGCCATTGCCCGGCAGAGAGAGGCCCAGGGCCTCGGTAAGACAGTTCATGGAATTGGCGGTGAACATGCCAGAGCAGGAGCCACAGGTTGGGCAGGCAGAGCGCTCGTACTCGGCCACTTTTTCATCGCTGGCGCTGTCATCTACAGCAATCACCATGGCGTCGACCAGGTCAAGGTTATGGTCTGCCAGCTTGGTTTTGCCGGCCTCCATGGGCCCACCAGAGACAAAGATCACCGGAATATTGAGCCGCATAGCGGCCATTAACATGCCTGGAGTAATCTTGTCGCAGTTGGAGATACAGACCAGCGCATCGGCGCAGTGGGCATTGACCATATATTCGACCGAGTCGGCGATAATATCCCGGGAGGGCAGAGAATACAGCATGCCATCGTGGCCCATGGCAATGCCATCATCCACAGCAATGGTGTGGAACTCCCGGGCAATACCCCCGGCTTTGGCAATTTCTGCAGCCACTAGATCGCCCATATCCTTGAGATGCACATGGCCGGGTACAAACTGGGTATAGGAATTGGCGATGGCGATCATGGGTTTATTGAAGTCATCGTCTTTCATGCCAGTGGCGCGCCAAAGAGCGCGGGCGCCAGCCATATTGCGGCCTTGAGTGGTAGTGTGCGAGCGATACTTGGGCATGCTGATTCTCTTGTTTAATGCTGTGATGGTAATAATGGGTTTGGCTAGCAGAGCCCTAGATGGCTTTACTAAAGATTCTTGAGTTGCGCTGGTAATTATACAGGGACTGCTTTTGCGCTGGTAGGTCAGACACTGCTGCCTCGACAAACCCTCGCTCCAAAAACCAGTGAGCAGTCTGGGTGGTAAGCACAAACAGCTGTTTTAAACCCCGGTGCTGAGCGTCCTGCACTATGGCATCAAACAGCCTGGAGGCGATGCCCTGGCCATGGAATTCTGGATGCGTCGCCACGCAGGCTAGCTCGCCCACCTGATCTGCTGCGGTCGGATACAGTGCGGCGCAGCCCAGCAGTACACCCTCTGGATGCACAACCAGCATAAACCGTTCTATCTCAGTCTCCAGCAGTTCCCGTGAGCGTTTAACCAGCACCTGCTGCTCTTCCAATGGTGCAATCAATTCGATTATTCCGCCCACATCATCAATGGTCGCCGGTCGAATCACTTCGGAGTGGTCCCTCATAACCAGAGTGCCACTGCCATCGCGGGTAAACAGTTCTGTCAGCAAGCTGCCGTCTTCAGCACAGCTGACCAGATGCACTCTATCCACACCATTGCGACAGGCTTGATAGGCGGCAGCCATTGTCTGTTGTTCTGCGCTATGGGTTAAAGACCCCCTAAGATTTTCCAGCTCGGGCAATGACAGAGCGCGCACCAGATCGTTATCACGCAGAATACCTCTGGCCTCCGTCATCAAAATTAGCTTCTCTGCATTCAAAGCCACAGCAACCTGGGAAGCCAGATCCTGGTAGCTAAGATTAAACGCCTCACCCGTAGGGGAAAAGCCAATCGGCGAAATTAGCACCAGAGAGCCCTGTTCTAGTTGAGCATCTATGGCTCGGCCATCGATGCGTCGAACCTCGCCGGTGCGCTGAAAATCAATCCCATCGCGCACACCTACAGGTTTGGCAGTAATAAAGTTGCCGCCAATAACGCGGATGCCAGCCCCGTGCATAGGGGAATTGGGCAGACCCATGGATAGCTCAGACTCAATCTTCAGTCTTGTGGCACCCACCGCTTCTTTCACGCAGTCAATGGTATCGCCATCGGTGATTCGCAGGCCCTGACTAAATTCAGTCTTTAGCCCAGACAGGGCAATGCGCTGCTCAGTCTGTGGACGTGCGCCATGCACTAAAACCACCCGAATGCCCAGACTCTGCAGCAGCGCAATATCGTGCACCGTGCTGTGAAAGTTGCCATGCAAAACCGCATCACCGCCAAGGGCGATAACGAAGGTCTTGCCCCTGTGGGCATGGATATAGGGCGAGGTCTGGCGAAAGAACTCTACGTAGCTGTTTTCAGTCATGCGGCGATTATAGCACGAGCCGCTGTGCAAACAGCCCCGCTGTGAAGGATGCTGGGCGCATAGCTCAGATTCATACTAATGTTAAAGGACAGCGAGTCAAATGGAGCTTATCTGTGCATCAACTGAAAACCCCCGGTGAAAAACTGCATCTCGGATGGCTGCTCAAGGAATTGGTCGAGGACGGCGTATTAACCCAGACCCATGCCAACAGCATTGCGGCCAAGCCGCGGACTGTCGGGGAGGCTCAGCTGCATCCCTTGGATATGCTTGCCGCCAAACAGTGCCGCCATGCCAAGACCGACAAACCTCTGACTATTTTGACCCTGTGTCAGTGGCTGGCGGCCAGAGCACAGCTGGAGTTTGTGGTACTGGACCCATTGAAAATTAATGTTCCCGCGGTCACCGCGGAGATGTCGTTTGCCTATGCTCAGCGCTATGGCATCCTGTGCCTAGAGGTCAATGCCGATGAACTAGTGGTGGCGACCGCCGAGCCTTTTGATCGCAGCTGGATCGAGAGTCTAGAGCAGACCTCACAAAAGACCGTGCGCCCCGTGGTTGCCCAACCCGCCGAGATAAAAAAATATCAGGTCGAGTTCTACTCACTGGCCAAGTCGGTATTTGGCGCCGGCGCTAATAAGGCCGGCGTTGGCTTGGCAGATTTTGAGCAGTTGCTCGAGGTCGGCAAGCTCAAGGACCCAGATGCCCAAGACCAGCATATAGTCAATATAGTCGATTGGCTGCTGCAATATGCCTTTGAGCAGCGGGCCAGCGATATACATCTCGAGCCGCGGCGAGACAAAAGCAAGGTGCGTTTTCGCATCGACGGGATTCTTCATCTGGTGTACGAACTGCCACAGAATGTGATGACCGCCATGGTCAGCCGGTTAAAGATTCTCGGGCGCATGGATCTGGCGGAAAAGCGTCGCCCCCAGGATGGGCGTATTAAAACCGTGGCGCCCAGCGGTCAGGAGGTTGAGTTGCGGCTGTCCACCATGCCTACAGCCTTTGGTGAAAAGTTGGTGATGCGCATCTTCGATCCGGAAGTGCTGCTGCGCAGTTTTCCGCAGCTTGGATTAGTCGACCAGGATTATATTCACTGGCGCGCCATGACCCTCCGCTCCCATGGGATTGTTCTGGTCACAGGCCCCACAGGTTCTGGCAAGACCACCACGCTGTACTCCACCCTAAAAAGCCTGGCGGAGGAGACTGTCAATGTCAGCACCGTTGAAGACCCCATCGAAATGGTGGTCGACGCTTTTAACCAGAGTCAGATACAGCCCGCCATAGACTATGATTTTGCCGCCGGTATTCGCACGCTGATGCGCCAGGACCCAGATATTATTATGGTGGGTGAAATCCGCGACCGCGAGACCGCCGAAATGGCAGTTCAGGCGGCACTGACCGGACATCTGGTGCTGTCCACACTCCATACCAACGACGCCCCCACAGCGATAAGTCGGCTATTGGATCTGGGTATGCCAGCCCATTTGCTAAAGGCCAGCCTCAACGGAGTAATGGCCCAGCGCCTGGTGCGCTCACTCTGTTTGAGCTGCCGGGTAGAGGTGGCGCCAGATCAACAGGCCTGGCAGGCGCTGGTGCAATCCTGCCCAGTGAAGATGCCGGAGAAAATTTATCAGCCCGGCGGTTGTCTGAAATGTCGCAACACCGGTTATTCAGGTCGGCAGGGTGTTTATGAAATAATGCCCCTCAGTAAGTCGCTGATAAAAATCATTTCCGCCAACAGCGATATTCAGCCACTGCGTGAAAGAGCGGTTAAACTGGGCATGAAGCCCCTGCGCTTAGCTGGTGCCGAGAAGGTGGCCCATGGTATTACGTCGATCGAGGAGGTAATGCGCGTTACGCCCGAACCTGAGAGCTAAATTAACCACGGCAAAGAGACGATGATCACAGACAAACCAGAATTATTACAACAAGCCTATCAGCGTCATCTTGAAAACTACCTCAGGGTCGATAGCGAACCCCAATGGTTGCACAGACAGCTGGAGGATCAGGATTTTTTTGCCCAGTTAAGCCTGCTGTGGAGCTGCAGTGACTTTGTTGCTGAGCAGGCTGCCGCTGACCCCCAGAGTTTTAGGCAGCTGGTAGAGAGTGGCGACTTAGAGCGCAGCTATAGCGACACCCATTATCAACAGGCGCTGCAAACCAGGCTTGAGAGGCTGTCTCCCTGTTCTGAGGAGCAGCTAAGTCGTGAGTTGCGTCTGTTCAGGCGCCGGGAAATGATACGTATCGTCTGGCGTGACTTTACGCGCCAAGCCGATATGCTCGACACCACCAGAGATGCCACCTTACTGGCTGAGGCCTGTATAAATTCCGCTCTCCAGATTCTGCACCCCATTACCAGAGACGAGCTGGGCAAACCTGTAGGCAGAGCCAGTGGCGCTGAGCAACAGATGCTGGTCATCGCCATGGGCAAAATGGGTGCTTACGAGCTGAATATCTCCTCGGATATAGATCTGATATTTGCCTATCCAGAGTCTGGAGAGACTGAAGGAGCCAGACGCTCAGTGTCCAACCAGGAGTTTTTTGTCCGTTTGGGTCAGAAATTGATAGCGGCCCTAGACCGACAGACCGTGGACGGTTTTGTTTTTCGCGTGGATATGCGTCTGCGCCCCTATGGTCAGAGCGGGGCTCTGGTGCTCAATTTCGACGCCCTGGAGGAGTACTATCTGTCACAGGGCCGTGACTGGGAGCGCTATGCCATGGTCAAAGCGCGAGTAGTCAGCGGTGCTCCTGCCGAAGCTGAGACATTGCAGCAGATGCTGCAGCCCTTTACCTATCGCAAGTACCTTGACTACGGCGCCATTGAGTCTCTGCGTGATACCAAGCGTACGATCAATCGCGAAGTAAGCCGCAAAGGTATGCAAGACAATATTAAGCTGGGCT
>JBMZST010000066.1:0-7595 GCA_049623265.1 Porticoccaceae bacterium | reverse complement strand
GCAATGATTTCTGCAGTGAGGCCACTGCATCAGCGCGCTGTCCTCGATGCAGATGCAGCCGGCCCTTGCGGTAATGGGTGGCGTAATTATTTGGCTCCAGCTCTGATGTAGCACTGAGCTCTCGCTGCGCGTCGATGTACTGCTCCTGGCCAGCCAAACACCGGCCGAGAAGAACTTTGGCTTTGACATAGTTGGGTCGCATGGCAATCGCCTTGCGGAGTAGGCTGGTTGCCTCTGGTATCTCTGCTAACTCAAATAGAGCCAGAGCCAGATTGTAGTGTAGTTCCGGTACCTGACTGTCCATTTTTAAGGCTCGGCGATAGTGGACCACCGCACCTCGCAGATCGCCAGCTGCTTTTTTTATATCTGCCGACAGCGAGGCCAGCTGTGGCGTCAGGGGTACGCGACCCATGAGTTTTTTAAGCACAGCCTCGGCATCGGCAAAGCGATTGACTCTGTAGTAGGCAACAATACAGGCGTGCAAATGCTGGGGTTGCCTGAGCTCTTTTCTATGCTTGTCGAACAATGTGACTGCTGTTTCAACCTGACCCTGTTGCAGAGCTGAGACAGCCTGAGTTATTTTTTTAAATGACAATTTGACGCCCTCTTGTGGCCGTTAGAATAGCGAATTGCCAAGCCAGATAACAGCAGCTTTTTCCCTGATCAGGAGTTTCGACTCGGCTTGCAAAGAGAAACCTGGTCTGGGATAGTTGGCCGGATAGAAAGTTACTATTGGCTAGCGCAGCCGGCTATCTGCAATCGACCTGCAATCGACTATATGTAATCGGCAATCGCGCTCTAATCTTCCCTGGGGAGGTAACAGGCTATGGTTATTTTTTGCAAAGTCGTTTTGGTGTTTCTATTACTATCCGTTTTTTCATCTTCACTGGCTCGCCCGTTTGATACAGACAGCTTTAAGTACCATAGCTACAAAGCCTATAGCGCAGTGGGTTTTTATACTGGTGCTAATTGTATTGCGGTCGAGGTAGATCATATAGTGTCTTTTCGCGATGCCCATGATAGTGGCGCTTCAGATTGGAGTGATTTTAAAAAGGCACTATTTGCCAATGATCGAAAAAATCATGTTCCCAGCTGTTCTAAGATAGACGAACTTAAAGCTGATTTGCCGCCCACAGAGTTTATGCTGAAGGCCAGAGAGACCCTGGGGCCAGAGTTTAAAATTATTGAAGTCTGCGAATATCTGAATAGGTACCATGCTGTTAAGACCAAATACAGTCTGTCTTTTCAGAATAACAGTAAGCAAACTTTTGCCGCTTGCGGCCTGGCTATTTAACGGAGGGAGCAGGAACTCTTGGGGGGTTGCGGTAACTGAAAAAAGGTGGGAAGCTGCTAGGCAATCTAAAAGGAGTCTATTGTTATGAAAGTTTATTGGTTGCTGATATCTCTGGTCGCGGTTTTTTCTTCGTCTGCGCTGTCTGCCGCAGACTCTCAATCAGCCATGATATCGCCAGTATCCGCCAGCGCTTCTGTATGGATTGAATCACCGCAGGACGGTCAACTATTGAGCTCTCCCGTAACTCTTAAATTTGGCAGTTCTGATGTACTTATTTCCCCTGCCGGTACTGAGCGCCCCAACAGTGGCCATCACCATTTGCTCATTAATTTACAGACTCTGCCCGCTATGGACAGGCCACTGCCGGCCAATGCCCAGGTAATTCATTATGGCGCCGGTCAAACCGAAGCCACCCTAGAGCTTGAGCCCGGTGTGTACAGCTTGCAGCTTTTGTTGGGCAACTATTTACATGTGCCCCATGCGCGACCGGTGATGTCAAAAAAGATCAGCATTACGGTGCAATAGAGCGCCGAATATCCAAAGGGTCAGAAATAGTCTTTAGCAGTCTACTCTGTGTTTCATATCAGTCTGCATTTTATCCTGCCAGCACTGGTGGCTATGGCTTGGTGGCGCAGAGACTGGAAGCTAGCCTATTTCATTATGATGGCAACAATGCTGGTGGATCTAGATCATCTTTTAGCCAATCCTATTTATAGCCCCAGTCGTTGCAGCATAGGGTTTCATCCGCTTCACCAGCTGGGATTTATTCTGTTCTACTTGGCTCTCTGGATTGCTCCCAAAACCAGGTTGGTGGGCCTTGGTCTTTGCATTCATATGGCATTAGATGCGCTGGACTGTCAGGTTACCAGTGGTGTTTGGATATACTCAGATAGTTAGTTGCCACCACAGCCGCCACCACAGCTCCCGCCGCTACAGCCGCCACTGCTGCAACCAGAGCCGTCAGAGGAGCAACCAAATTGACCGCCATATCCGGCGCCGCCACAGGATCCTTTGCCTCCATTGCAGCCAATCTTTCTTGCGTCAAAACCTGCGCCATCTGTTTCTGGATCCAAGCTATAGGCGAACCCATCTGAAATGCCGAGAAGAGTATCTATGGCAAAAATAGGGGGCAGCGCCTCTGGTTTCAGCGGGTTGATATTTTGCCTGTGGCAGGCGATCCGCCAGGCAGTACGCAGCGACTCAGAGGCATCCTTTTCACTGGCCATTGCCGTGGCAGGTGTATGATGCAAAAACCTGCCGAAAGCTTGCTGACAGAACCCTTCATACTGTTTGGTGAACAAAATAAACTCGTGCCAGGCCTGATCAACAACCTTGGAAGGCATGCCCACCTGTTGAGGCTTGGTTTTCGACTTGCTCATAGCAATATTACATAGGTGGAAGTATTCCCGGAGCTGCTCAAGGCACTGATTAATTTGATCCAGCGATAGCTGTGGATAGGTCTTGCGAAGGCTAGTTGTGATGCCAGAGGGGAAGACAAACGAATCTATTAACTCGATTCGTCGCACTTTTTTGCGGTGGTTTGCATAGAGAGCGATGCCCAGTGCAACTGCAAAAAGGGCGATAATTACAAATATCGGGTGCATAACAAAACTCCAAGAGGGGCGGATTAACGCGAGCGTAGTATGACAGTATTATCTATCGCAGCTTGGTGCAAGTTGGTTAGCGTTTACAGGGCACGGTAGATAAAAATCTGTGGGGGCAGGCCAGGCCTGACCAATGTTTGACCACTTTAGAAGCTGGTGCTAGTATTTTCGAAAAATCATAAACGGGGACAGACCATGGAAAAAATATCTAGCTACAAAGACGAAGCAGAGGCCTATGCGCAGATCGAAGAGGCGGGCTACCATGCTTACAAATCAGATTTTCCAGCCCTAAAGAATGACTTTCACTGGCATGACTTTGACTCGCTGATTTACATCACCAGTGGTGAATTAAAGGTGACCGAACAGCAGACGGGTGAGACCTATGTCTGTGGTCCCGGGTCAAAAATAGTCGGCACAGCAGGTGTAGCTCACCGTGAAGAGACACAGGGTTACAGCGCAATTTTGGGCCTGTCCGTGGAGCCCGGCGCGCTGACTCAGCCGGTAGAAAAACCGCTACCCGCGCCCCAGTAGTACAAACTTATTTAGCCATTTCAAACGAGAATTTATAGAGTACGCCGGGTACTTCCTGCGCCTCGCCATTGACAATTTTGGGGGCGTATCTCAGTTTGTGGGCTACTTTAAGTGCGGCCTTACCAAAACCCCATTTCTCGGGTGATTCCTTTACAAGCACGGGTTCGCTGACCGCCCCGGTGGCAGTAACAGTAATTTTTACGATGGCATAGCCCTCTTTGCCCCGGGAAACTGCTCTCTTTGGGTATTTGGGTGAGGGCACAAATATAGGCAAATAACTTCGGTCGTCGCTCAATCTGGACTCGACAATAGCCTGTCGATGAAAGGCAGCTAAGTCGGTTTCACCTTTTTTATCGTAGATTTCGGCCAGAAATCCATGGGCATAGGGTGCTGTTTCACCGTTCGTAGTAGCCTCTTGAAATAGAGGTATGGCGGCCGAGTGGTCCTTTTTTAGGTATTTCAGTTTACCCAGGGTGAAGGCTGCCAGAGATGTCACTTTATGGCCGGGCTCCAGCTGTTCTGAATATATTTTGTAGGCTTGGGTTGCCACCTCTATGCTGTAATTTAGGCTCCAGACGTCTAGGCCGATTCCCGATAGCGCGATACTGGTGGTCAGAGCAATTTCTGCATAGTTTAGGGGCTGATAGTTCTCCTCGCTGGAGAGAATTGTCAGTGCTTTTTTATAGGTCCTAGCTGCTGTATTGCTGCGGGTTTTAAGCTCTGTATCGGCTAAATCCAATAGCAACCAGGCGACATTCTCGGATTGGGGCCCATAGATTTGTTGGTAAAGCTCAAGAGTCTCTTCGAGTTGTTTGATACTGGATTCGTTGTCATTGTTCAGGCCTAGCATCAGCCCATAATTATGGTTCAATGCTGCGATATTTTTATGGTTGGGCTCAAAAAGCTCTAGACCCAGTGCCAGAGAGGTTTGCGCACAGCCCAGGGCTTGGGCGTAATCTTGCGCTTGATTAGCGCTGTGATAGCACTTTTGCGACTGTCGAAAGTTGTCCAGGGTTTGGGCTCTTGTGGCATTCTCAGCTAGCGCCATTACACTTCCTGCAACAGAAAAACACAGAAGTAAACCAAGACCAAGTTTGGTGATTATGCCGCTTTTGCGCATGCGAGCCTCCGCTAGATCTATGCACTAGCGCATAACTCTAGCAGCTTTATTCTGCTATGGACAATAACTGTCAATTACTCTGGCAGCAGATCGGCGTAGCTTTTATTGCTAAATTCGGACTTGAGTGCCTTTGAGTCTGTATCCCAAGGGCAGTCGTCACCAGGGCAGAGCATTGTGCCATCAATATAATACTCAGCCATGGGCGTCAGTTCACCCCAGGTAACGGGGCCTATGGTTGCTGATACCAGCTGGTTGGTATCGAATAGAAATGAGATTTGTAATTCGGTATAGCTATAACGCCGCACACTTAAATCCTGGTGAACACTTAGAATAACTTCATCTCCAAGTTTCGCCTGCATGCCCTCAACGGAGGCGAATTCAGGTTCTAGTTGGTCAGGTGTTATCAGAAAATGAGAGACTTTTTCCTCGGTATCCAAAACGGCCTTCACCTGGCCTATCTTACAGGCATCGTCGGAGCAGGTGCCAGCGCCTTTGTGGAAGATCACATCTGATTTGCTCATCCCCAGAGAGACGCCATCGAAACTGGTTGGTGCTGACCAGAAGAAATCGGCGGTGAATCGGTAAATCGCTGGCACTGACAGGGCCAGCGCGGCGAGCACTACGAAGATTATAATTTTTATAACGGTTTGCACTGGTTCTCTATCTACGGGTTAGTTAAACATAAGGGTTATCTTAATTCAGCGACCTCTAAAGGGCTAGAGTAGTTTTAATCTGTGAATAATGATTATTTGTTCCAGTTGAGAATCTCCATCACTTGCTGGGCCTGCTGATTGGCCTGAGCCAGCATGGCTGTACTAGCTTGCTGAATGATCTGTGTGCGTGCTAATTCCATGGTCTCTTTTGCATAGTCTGCATCCTGGATTCTACTCAGGGACTGCTGGCTGTGCATGCTAATGGTCGCAAGGTTATCTATGGCGTATTCGAGTCGATTAATGGTTGCTCCGTAGGTGGCTCGCTGGCTATTGATTTCAGTGATGGATCGATCGATCACCGCCAGCGAATTAATAGCGGAGGTCGCAGTGTTTATTGTGGTGGGGTAAATGGAGTCCGAATAAATTTCAGCATCCATTTCCAGAGAGACTGAGATTCCTGAGACAGCATTGCCGTCGGTCAGACCGGTAATGCTGATTATCCCAGCGCTGGCAGATGCGCCACCATAGAGACCGGTCTGAGCCGCTACTTGTCCGGCCAGATTGGTTAACAGGGCGTCTAATCCATCGACCCCGATCACTCCCCGTACCTGAGTGCCACCGGTAATATCTAGTGTGATTCTGTCACCGGCGACCAGATTCAGATTATTAAAGTTAAGTTGACTAACGGCAGCGCTGTATTGGGTTGTGGCGGGCCAGTCATAGACTCTAGCCTGACCGGCATCGCTGCCATTTCCATTGTCATTGAAGGGGGCGCCGACCGCGAGACTGATGCCGTCACCGCTGAGGTGCACAGACTGGCCAGATTTATCACCAGAGGATTCGCCATCGATATCGGCCCCGCGCTGTACCCAGGCGCTTCCATTCCAGTTATAAACTCTTGCTTGGCCCGCTTCGGCTCCAGCACCATCGTTGCTTCGAGCTCCGATGGCGATACTGTCGCCATCATCAGAGATCGAGACAGAGATGCCACTATTGTCGCCGCTACTCTCTCCGTCAATATCTGCACCTCGCTGAACCCAGGCACTGCCATTCCAATCAAATACTCGGGCATGACCAGAATTGGTACCTCCACCTGCATTGAATTGAGCGCCCATAATAACGGTTGTTCCGTCTGCGCTCAGCGCGATGGATTGGCCAGTTTCATCGCTCGCAGTTTCTCCATCTATGTCTGAGCCGCGCTGAACCCAGGTGCTTCCGTTCCATGAGTAAATGCGCACATGGCCCGCACTACCATTATTTTTCACTGCACCCATGGCGATGACTGAGCCATCGGCACTAATAGAGACCGATTGGCCATTGTAGTTATTTCCGGATTCACCATCGATATCAGTGCCCCTTTGAACCCAGGCGCTTCCATTCCAGTCATAAACTCGGACACTACCGGATTCTGATCCATTGCCATCGTTCCAGGGCGACCCTATGACTAAACTGTTGGCGTCTGAGCTGAGAGCAACGGATTGCCCCATCTCATCATTTGCCGCTTCGCCATCGATATCAAGGCCGCGCTGTGTCCACGCACTACCATCCCAGTCATAGATGCGAACATGGCCTGAATTAGAGCCTCCACCGTCGTTGTATCTGGCGCCAATGGCAATGGTATTTCCATCATCGCTAAGGCTGATTGACCAGCCAGATTTGTCGCCTGCTGCCTCACCGTTGATATCGCCACCCCGCTGTATCCAAGAGCTGCCATTCCAGTCGAACATCCGTACCTGGCCTGTTTCAATGCCACCAGTGCTGCGATTGACAGCGGACATGGCAATGGTATTCCTATCCGCACTCAAACTGACCGTAAAGCCCCCATAGTCGCCCGGGTTAGCGCCATCTATATCGGCTCCTCTCTGTGTCCATGTGCCTGTTGCACTGGGCGTTGTGGTGGTGACTGGTGCCGTAGTCTGAGTTAGTGCTGGCGCTGAAGAGCTATGGGTTGTGTAACTGGTTTGGCTGACGGTTCCTCCCAGTCGATTGATCGAGTGATTACCCAACGAGATATCAATTGTCTGCGAGGCATTAGCGCCAACCTGGAAAGATGTGGTACTACCAAAGTGGCTTCCATCTAATACATTTTCGCCATTCCACTGGGTGTTGCTAAAGATTCTTTCGATCTCTGCTTTAAGAGCTTGATACTCCAAATCAAGCGAGGATCGGTCTGTTGCTGTATTGCTGTCGCTGGCAGACTGCACAGACAGTTCGCGCATTCTTTGCAGCATATCTGTGACGGTTGAGATGGCTCCATCGGCTGTTTGTATCAACCCTATGGCATCGTTGGCATTTTGTACCGCCTGAGTAAGTGCTCTGGCCTGACTGGTCATTCTCGAGGCAATAGCCAGCCCAGCGGCATCATCAGCGGCAGAATTAATTTTCAGCCCTGT
>JBMZST010000065.1:0-7680 GCA_049623265.1 Porticoccaceae bacterium | reverse complement strand
CATACAGATGAGTTCTGGGTTCGACCCTTTCCTTGCCCTGCTCTTCGAGCACCTGTTTGCTGGCCTTGAGCAGAGCGGCGACCCAATCATCGCGCTCCACTTGCAAGGAGTTGTCGGAAGCGGCGACCTGTGTATGGCTGTGGCTGGCTTCAGGGGGAAAATAGATGAGGATTGGGGAGGAATCAGTTTGTTTTAGCAACTGGTCGACACAGAGCTCCTCCGCATCAGAGGCCAGTGGTAATTTAATTAAAAGAATATCTGGGCTGTGCCTAGTGACAAGCTGCAGCGCTGTGGAGCCTTTATCCGCGACTCCGACAACGGAAATATTTTTCATTGCCGCTAACAGTTCTTGGGCAGTGCTACTCATCAACAACTCATCGTCAACGATCAACACCTTGATCATAGTTACCCTCCTTGGGATTCAATTGACTGGTGTAATAATAGCTGTTTTTCAGCAAGATTTAAGGTCTCTGTTTCGCTATAATTTGATCTGCGTTTAACAATTGAGCATGCAGGTCAATGAGCAACTCCGATAATTCCGAGCCCGAGCAGGGCGACAACCAAGCAACGAATCAATCCTGGGGCGGCCGCTTTAACGAGCCAGTCGACGCTTTTGTTGCCCGTTTTACCGCCTCGGTAAATTTTGACCAGCGGCTGGCACAGCAGGATATTCAGGGATCAATTGCCCATGCAAAAATGCTTGAAAAAGCCGGTGTTCTCAGCACAAATGAATTGGCGTCAATCTGCACTGGCCTGGAACAGATAGCGGCAGAAATCGCCGCTGGCAGCTTTGAGTGGTCTGTTGAGCTGGAAGATGTCCATATGAATATCGAGGCGGCGCTGACCCACCGAATCGGCACTGTGGGCAAGAAGTTACACACAGGGCGCTCGAGAAATGATCAGGTGGCCACAGATATTCGCCTCTGGCTGAGAGACCAGATTGATGAGATCCAACCACTGTTCAACAAGCTGCAGCAGGGTATTGTTGAACTAGCCGTAGCTGAAGCCGACACCATTATGCCGGGATTTACCCATTTGCAGACCGCTCAGCCTGTGACCTTTGGCCATCATCTGCTGGCCTGGAATGAAATGCTGGAGCGCGATTTTGGCCGCCTAATGGACTGTCGCAAGCGCCTGAACCAGAGCCCGCTGGGCGCTGCCGCACTCGCTGGCACCACCTACCCTATTGATCGAGAGTACACCGCCTCCGAGCTGAAGTTCGACAAACCCACGGAGAACTCTCTGGACTCAGTGAGCGATCGCGATTTTGCTATCGAGTTCTGCGCCTTTGCCAGCATGTTGATGACCCACATGTCTCGCATGTCTGAAGAGCTGGTGCTGTGGACATCAGCCCAGTTTCAGTTTATCGATCTGCCCGACCGTTTCTGCACCGGTTCTTCAATTATGCCCCAGAAGAAAAACCCCGATGTGCCAGAGCTGGTGCGCGGAAAAACTGGGCGAGTCAATGGGCACCTTATTTCGTTGCTGACCTTGATGAAATCGCAGCCCCTGGCCTACAACAAAGATAATCAGGAAGACAAAGAGCCGTTGTTTGATGCAGTGGATACCGTTGTCGACTGTCTGCGGGCCTTTGGCGACATGATCCCAGCCATTCAGGCTAATAGTGAGGCCATGTTTGAAGCCGCTCGCAGAGGCTTCTCAACGGCGACAGATTTGGCGGATTATCTGGTGGGCAAAGGTATCCCGTTTCGTGATTCCCATGAAATTGTCGGAAAATCAGTGGCCTATGGCGTCGAGCAGAACAAAGATTTGTCCGAAATGACCCTGGCAGAGTTACAGCAGTTCTCAGATCAGATTGGCGAGGATGTGTTTAATGTACTCAGCCTGGAGGGCTCTGTAGCCGCGCGCGACCACATTGGTGGCACTGCGCCCCAACAGGTCAGAGCTGCAGCGCAAAGAGCTCTGACTGTCGTTAAAAGTCGAAACTAACCGTCTCTCCGGCTTGAGCCAGACAGGCATCCGCAAGCATCGATGACAGAAGCTCGCCAGTCTGGGTATTGCACCAGCGCTGTACATCCCCCTGCTGCTTTAATCTGAAGTGGAATCCGCCTGAGCGGGCGGCCAACCAGATTTCGCCCATGGCAGGCTGGCGCGAGAGAATAATCTGCGACCCATTGGCTTCGCAGGTGACAGTGAGCATACCGGCACTATTTTCGTAATCGATATCAGCCCCGCTGCTATCAATGCTCTCCTCAATAGAAAACATCAGGTCATCAGCAATTTGGTTAAATTCAGCTTCGTTCATGGTCAGGAATCTCAATAATACCTGTGCAGTATAATTGTTTGGTCGTGTTCTGCCAGTACCGCTATAATTGAGGTTTTACACTGACGGCTCCTATGTTTCAGCAACTTTCGACAATTTTATTAACCCTGTTAGTCCTCAGCTGCCTGACTGGCTGCGGCAACACCGGGGCACTCTATCTGCCCCAAGATACAGACACTAACCCAGAGAGCACAGAATCCTAAGTCACTATGCACAATACAGCTTACTACCAACAGCAGAGACTTCACCTAGAGAATGTTGCTCTGGACGACATTGCCGAGCACTACGGAACACCCTGCTTTGTCTATAGCAAAGCTGCTCTGGAGCACAACTTTCTCGCCTATAAGAACGCTCTGGGCTCTCAGAGCCATCTGATTTGCTATGCGGTTAAATCCAACTCAAATCTCTCTGTACTGCAGACCCTCGCCAACCTGGGCGCTGGCTTTGATATTGTTTCTGGAGGTGAGCTGGAGCGGGTATTGCTGGCTGGTGGCGACCCCAGCGCCATTGTTTTTTCGGGCGTTGCGAAAAGCGCAGATGAAATGCGGCGCGCATTGGAAGTAGGTATTCACTGTTTCAATGTGGAGTCGGAAGCTGAATTGGCGCTATTAAACGCCACTGCAGCTGAGCAAAATAAGATTGCCGCTGTCTCTCTGCGAGTAAATCCGGATGTGGATGCCAATACTCACCCTTATATCTCTACTGGCTTGAAAGAGAACAAATTTGGTATAGATATAAATTTGGCTCCGGAGATTTATCAGCGTGCTACCCAGATGTCGCATATCTCTGTGGTGGGCGTTGACTGCCATATTGGCTCTCAGATTACCCAGATCAGGCCGTTTATCGACGCAATGGACCGACTGCTGGCTCTGGTGGACCAGCTGGAGACCCAGGGTATCTACCTCAACCACATAGATATAGGTGGTGGTCTGGGCGTTCCCTATCACAATGAAAACACCACCTCAGTCGCGGACTATATGTCTGAGCTGCTACCGCGCCTGGCCGGACGAACCCAGACTCTTATTATGGAACCCGGCCGCTCTATCACAGCCAATGCCGGTGTGCTGTTGACCAAGGTAGAATTTATCAAGAGCAATGGGGCAAAGAATTTTGCCCTGGTGGATGCCGCCATGAATGATATGCTGCGCCCGTCGCTGTACCAGGCTTGGATGGATATCCAGCCAACTAACACAAATAGCTCGGCGGAGACTGCCCTTTACGATGTGGTGGGCCCAGTCTGTGAGACAGGCGACTTTCTTGGCAAAGACCGCTCTCTGGCAATTAGGCAGGGAGACAATCTGTGCCTGTTTTCCGCCGGAGCCTATGGCTTTGTGATGAGCTCCAACTACAATAGCAGACCCAGAGCTCCAGAGATTATGGTGGACAAGGGACTCACCTATCTGGTGCGTGCACGCGAGACAGTGGCGGATCTGGTGCGGGGTGAGCAATTGCTGCCCGACGCTGAGCAGGGTCAATAAATGCAGATGAAATTTACCAAAATGCAGGGGCTGGGCAACGACTTTGTGGTCATTGATGCTGTGACTCAGAATGTGCGGGTATCAGCTTCTATGGTGAAAAGGCTGTCCAACCGCACCCTGGGTATTGGCTGTGACCAGGTTCTGGTTATAGAGCCGCCCACCGAGCCCAATATAGATTTTAACTACCGTATTTTTAATCAAAGCGGTGAAGAGGTAGAGCAGTGCGGCAATGGTGCGCGCTGTCTGGCGCGCTACGTCTATGATCGCCAACTCACAGGCAAAAACCCGATTCGGGTGAAAACCATGAACCGGATTATGGATCTAGAGCTCACTGAAAACAATCTGGTAAAAGTGGATATGGGCATACCAGAACTGGAGCCGGCACACATCCCATTTAATGCAGATCACAGAGCGCCGCTGTACTCTGTTGAAGTGGATGATAGCAGCTACGAATTAGCCGCGGTATCCATGGGCAACCCCCATGCTGTGCTCCAGGTGGAGGATGTTAAAACGGCGCCCGTGGCCAGTGTTGGCGCACAAATCGAGGCGCATAGCCGCTTTCCCAACCGGGTTAATGTGGGCTTTATGCAAATTGTTGACCGCAGTAATATCAACCTACGGGTGTTCGAGCGCGGTGTGGGTGAGACTCAGGCCTGCGGCTCTGGTGCCTGTGCTGCCGCAGTAGCGGCTCTGCAGCAGGAGCTGGTAGACTCTCCAGTAACAGTGCACCTCAATGGTGGTGATCTGACAATTGACTGGCAGGGTGAAAACCAGCCGCTATTAATGACTGGCGCCGCTGCCAGTGTTTTCCACGGGCGAATACGAATATGAGTGAAGAGCAACAGGTTGATTCTACAGAGGACATAGTGCGTCAGTTTCTGCGCGACAATCCGGCCTTTCTGGACGATAACCCGGATATTCTGGAAAGTCTCAGCCTGCCACACAATAGCGGCAAGGCCGTCTCTCTGGTAGAGCGCCAGGTCGGAGTGATGCGCGACCGCAATAAAGAGATGCGCAACCGGCTGGACAATATGTTGTCGACCGCCCATGACAATGATTTATTATTTGAAAAGACCAAGCGCCTGGTACTTAACCTGTTGGAGGCAAAAACCCTCCCGGCTATGGTTGAAACCCTTTATGACAGCCTGGGCAAGGACTTTGAGATCGATTTCTACAGTCTGACGCTGTTGGGAGATGAGGAGTCACTACCGCGAACCATGGCGCGCGTTGCCAGCGTTGAAAAAGCCAGCGAGCAAGTGGGCACATTAATTGGCTCTAACCGCGCAGTATGCGGGGTTCTCCGAGAAGAAGAGATGACTTTTCTATTCGGGCAGAAAGGTCTACAGGTGGGCTCTGTAGCAGCAGTACCATTGCGCTACAACAATCTCTACGGGATTTTAGCTATAGGCAATGCCGACCCCAATTTCTATAAGAGCAGCATGGGCACATTGTTTTTAAGTTATATTGCGGAGGTTGTTAACCGACTCCTGCCGCAGCATTTAAGCTAGAAGCAGACACTCGCCCGACTATCAATCCCCGTTAACCGCGGGTCTTTTTCTTGCCCTTAGCTTTAGTGGCAGAACGCTTACCAGCCGTCGCTTTGCCACCACTGGATTTGCGGCGTTTTGCACTGGTTTTCCGTTTACCCGCCGCCCCAGCTTTCTTTTTGCCGCGATGTTTACGTTTTTTCTCGTGCTCCTCTGCCATGGCGACTGCCTTGGCGGAGACCTTGGTTTTTTTACCCGGCTTGGCTCCGGCACCTGACCCAATGGCATCAGCTCTGGTCGACTCCACAAGTTCGAAGTCGATTTTTCGTTCCTCTAGATTAACCCGGGTTAACCTCACCTGAAGCTTCTGCCCAAGGCGGAACGTACGCCCGGTACGTTCGCCTATCATGCGGTGGTGAGAGGCCTCGTGATAATAATAATCTTTGGGCAAACCCGTGACGTGAATCAGACCCTCAACATGCAGGTCGTCGAGCATAACAAATAGACCAAAGCCAGTAACAGCGCTTACTACACCGCCATACTGCTCTCCCACCCGATCCATCAGATACTCGCATTTAAGCCAGTTAACCACATCTCTGGTCGCCTCATCAGCCCGTCGCTCAGTGACCGACAGATGCTCGCCAATCTCCGCTAAACGGCCCAATTCGTAGGGGTAGATGTTCTTAGGATCAATAATCTCCGCGCCTGCCACCCGCTGCACAGCCGAGAGTTTCTTTTTACTGCGAATCAGACTGCGAATGGCTCTATGTACGAGAAGATCAGCATAGCGACGAATGGGCGAGGTGAAATGGGTATAGGCCTCAAAGGCCAGACCAAAGTGCCCAAAGTTCTCCGGCTGATACACGGCCTGACTCATGGATCTCAGCATCACTGATTGGATTACCGCAGCATCGTCTCGACCTTTGACTGATCTGAGTACTCGCTGGTAGTCCTCGGGCTGCGGATCATCACCGCCCCCCAAACCAATACCCAATTCCCCGAGGAAGTCCCGCACCGATGCTAGGCGCTCATCGCTCGGACCCTCGTGCACACGGTAAAGTGCTGGGATCTTAACCCTTTGCAAAAACTGTGCGGAGCATACATTGGCACAGAGCATGCACTCCTCAATCAGGCGATGGGCTTCGGTGCGGTCCACCGGAATAATCTGACTTATTTTGCGCTGACTGTCGAAAAGAATTCTGGTCTCCTGACTGTCAAAATCTATTGCACCACGCTTTGCTCTCCGACGATGGAGCACATGATATAAATCCTGAAGGGCATCGACCTGAGGTAAGATTGCGGCAAACTGTTTGCGTATGCCCGAAGTATTTTCCTGCTCTCTATCTGCCAGTATATGAGCCACCTGGGTGTAGGTCATACGGGCATGGGAGTGCATCACCGCCTCGTAAAACTGGTAGCGACCAATCTCACCCTCTGCGCTGATCTGCATCTCGCAGACCATGCACAGCCGATCCTCAGCTGGGTTCAGTGAGCAGAGACCATTGGATAGCTTCTCTGGCAGCATGGGGACGACATGATTGGGGAAATACACTGAGTTTCCGCGCTCATAAGCCTCTTTGTCCAGTGCGGACCCCACTGTGACATAGTGGGACACATCGGCGATAGCAACAATTAACTTCCAACCGCCACGTGCCTTGGGCTGGCAGTAGACCGCATCGTCAAAATCCCGCGCATCCTCGCCATCTATGGTGATCAGAGGGGTATCTCTCAGATCCACCCGCAGTTCTTTATCCTGTACCTGATCCGGAATAGCTGCTGTTTCTGCAACTACCTGGTCATTCCACAGATAGGGAATACCGTAATTGCGGATCGACATATCAATTTCCAGGCCTGGATCCAGGTGCTCGCCAAGCACTTCGGCAATATGACCCACTGGCAGACTATTGCGGGAAGGTGGCTCAATGATATTGACCACCACTATTTGACCTGGGTCAGCATTGAGCGACTTATCCACAGGGATTAAAATATCCTGGCTGATACGAGGGTTGTCCGGGCGCACAAAACTAATACCGCTCTCGCGAAAATAACGACCTACTAGTTGGCTGGTTTTACGCTCTACCACATCCACCAGACTGCCATCTGGCCGCCCGCGCCGATCCCACCCGGCAATCCTGACCAGTACTATGTCACCATCAAATACCCGACGCATCTGGGCACTGGAGAGATAGATATCCTGGCCATCACCCTGCACTGGCGACACAAATCCATAGCCCTCTGGATGACCAATCACCCTACCTTTAACCAGGTTAAGTTTGTCCAGGGTTCCGTAGCCGCCTCGTCTATTACGTGCCACCTGACCGTCCCGCTCCATGGCCCGCAGGCGACGGCGCATGGCCTCGACCTGTTCCTCATTATCAAGGTTTAGGGCGGCACAAATTTCTTCATGGGTGAGTGGGCCGACACTTTCTCG
>JBMZST010000064.1:0-7776 GCA_049623265.1 Porticoccaceae bacterium | reverse complement strand
GCGCACTGGTTGCACGTTCGATTAATAGATCAATTTCTTCATGGCTGCTGACAAAAGGGGGTGAAATAATCATAGAGTCGCCTACAGCCCGCATAACCAAATTATTGCTGATACAGAACTCGCGACAGATACCCCCCGACTTTTGTTCGGGTTCTAGTCGCTCTTTGCTGGCTTTGTCTCGCACCAGTTCCAAAGAGCCGAGCATACCCACACCACGGACATGACCCACAATGGGGTGCTCGCTCAGGGCCTGCCATTTGCTTTGCAGATAGGGAGCCATGGTGTTGGCTACATGGTCCACCATATTGTTATCTTCAATAATATCCAGGGTTGCCAGGGCCGCAGCACAGGCAATAGGGTGACCGGAATAGGTAAAGCCGTGGCCAAATTCGCCGCCAGAGCCGGTCACCACGCTGGCGACCTTGTCGCTAACCATAACGCCACCCAGGGGCTGGAAGCCATTGGTCACCGCTTTGGCAAAGGTCAGCAAGTCTGGTTCTGTGCCATAGGTCTGGCAGCCAAACAGGTTGCCTGTGCGGCCAAACCCACAGATAACCTCGTCACTGATAAACAGAATATCCCGCTCTTTAAGAATGCGGCTGACTTCTGGCCAGTAGCTGTCCGGTGGCACGATAACGCCCCCGGCGCCCTGAATAGGCTCGGCAATAAAGGCCGCCACATTTCCAGCGCCCAGTTCATCAATACGCTTCTCCAGCTCTCGGGCGGCCTGCAGACCAAATTCCTCAGCACTGAGATCACCGCCATTGCAGTACCAGTTGGGGTCGGGAATATGCTGCACATAGGGCAGAGTCTCAAATTGCTTGTGCACAAATGCAAAGCCGCCCAGACTCGCCGAGGCAATGGTGCTGCCATGGTAGGCATTGGTGCGCGACAGAATAATGCGTTTTTCAGGCTGACCCTTAAGATCCCAGTAGCGTCGGACCAGCCGAATATTGGTATCGTTGGCCTCGGAGCCTGAGCCGGTAAAAAACACATGAGTAAACTGGTCCGGCGCCATCTTTACTAGCCGATCGGCCAGTTCTACTGCCGGCGCATTGCTGCACTGGAAAAAATTATTGTAGTAGGGCAGCTCTTGAAACTGCTGGCTCACCGCTTCGGCGATTTTGGGCTGGCTATATCCCAGGCTGCAGCACCAGAGACCTGACATGGCGTCCAAGAATTTGTTGCCATCGGTGTCATGGATATAAATATGCTCGGCGCGATTGATAATCCTGCCGGGCTTTTTTGCATAGTCACCAAAGTCGGTAAAGGGGTGCAGGTGACGACGTGCATCTAATTGCTGCCACTGTTCAGTCGTTCGCATCTTTGTCATAGCTGAGTTCTCAATGGGGGGTAAATGGCGCCTGATCTAATTGCTCTATTAGATACCAGAGGCGGTCTGCAGTCATGTACCCAAAGGGGTGGGCGAGCCCTGTCCTACCTAAGTTGGCTGAGATTTATCCTACTGTTGATCGGCGATAGCCGAGTAAATTTTGCGGCCATCGAACCAGGTTGAGAGCACCCGGGTATCGGATATTTGATGGGCATTGCCCGCCGCTTCCAGGGCCAGCAGATCGGTATCCAGAATAACAAAGTCTGCCTTTTTACCTGTTTCCAGTGAACCGGTACTCTGCTGGTTTTGCAGCATTTTGGCACCGTTAATCGTGTAGGCGTCTAGAGCATCGGCCAGAGAGATTCGCTCTGCGGCGTTATAAATCCTGCCAGTCTCATCCTGCTGACGAGTCACGGCTTTCTCGATGTTAAAAAAGGGTCTGGGTTCTCTGGTATCCACAGGGGCATCACTGCCCGCGGTTAGAACGCCACCGGCAGCAGCTATGGAGCCTGCGGGATAGGAGTTTTTAAAGCCGTAGTCATTTGGGTCAAAGATATCCTCTACTGATTTAATCTGATCGAGGAAAGGTGACACCGTCATCAGATAGTCTACATCCGGTTCGATCCAAGCGTAGGTAAATGTGGGATAGACATCCAGTTCAGCAAATCGGCTTATATCCGCTGGGTCAATAAACTGCGCATGGGCCATGGAGAGATTGGCCGACGACTTGGGACTGAGTTTACGAGCGTTTTCAAAGGCGTCCAAAGCGAAACGCACGGCGCGATCGCCTATGGCATGACTGTGTACATTGATACCGGCATCAAATAGCGCCAGCGTATAGTCGTGCAAAAACTCGGGCTCCTTTTCCAGCACGCCAT
This sequence comes from Porticoccaceae bacterium, assembly GCA_049623265.1. GTDB lineage: Bacteria > Pseudomonadota > Gammaproteobacteria > Pseudomonadales > Porticoccaceae > HTCC2207. The sequence goes on along the minus strand of JBMZST010000064.1, from coordinate 5,565 downwards.
TACTCTGGGTGCACTGGGCTGCGAGAAAACCATGCTCTTGATAAAAGGCCTTTTTGTCCGCCGCAGAGCTCAGAGCGCGCCCCTGGATACAGGCGTTGGAGTCTGTATCCACATAGGACTGCACGGCAATTGCGCCGGTTTCGGCATCTGTACCAAATACTGGCTGCAGATAGTTATTCAGCGATGCAGCATTGGGCAAGGTAGGAGGCTGGGCATAGGGATTGCCTTCGGTAACACCATCGATAAATATTTTTGCCGTGTCCAGTTTAAAGTTGGCAATTCCCTGGTGGGCTGCCTGCAGTTGCTGCATATCCGCAACCACCGCGTCTACATCTATGGCTGCGTCTGGATGAGGCCTATAGGCTTCAAAGTCCGCGTAAAAGGCAGCGGACATACGATAGGTTAGTGGTGTAGCTTTTGCGGCACGGGCAAAACCCACAATATCTTTGCTGGTAAGAGCTGCATCCAGTACTGAGGTAATGCCATTGGCTGCCAGTTTGTTGCCAATTCGGCTGACCAGCTGGTTATCGATGGCTGGATAGCCCCATAAATTGGGGACATTGACCAGTTTGCGGGCGTCCTCGTTGAGCGCACCATTGGGCTCGCCATTGATATCTACTCCGACGGTGGCGGTGTAGGCGCTAAATTCTTTGGCCAGAGTGGCGGCACTTAGACCCACCTGGTTGCCGTATTTGTCCGTTGCCAGGGACAGGGCATAGCTATTGACGGCGCCGTGGTGGCCATCATTGCCCAGCAGCATAATGGGGTGTTGGGTTGATACAGCATCCAGTGCTGCTCGTATGGTGGGCAGTGTCTCTGAGGGCTCATTGCCTGCGGTGTACGACCACTGGTTAACGCTCAGCCATTCACCGGCTTTCAGGCCCTCTAAACAGGGTTTTAATCTGGGCACCAGGTCCTCCAGAGAATAGGGGGTGCTGGCAAGATCACAGCTGTCGGTTTCCACTATGCCGGGCAGGTGAATATGTACATCGTGCAGGCCTGGGATAATCATCTTGCCCTGTAAATCAATCACTTCAGTGTGTCTACTAATCAGTGGTGCCAGACTGGTATCGCTGCCAATGGCCAGAATCCTGTCTCCAGAAACTGCCATGGCTGATACCACAGTCTGATTGCTGTCTGCTGTGTAGATAGTACCGCCGACAAATACCAGATCGGCCTGGGGGGAGCCTGACTCCTGACAGCCGACAAGACCGAGGGCAGCAAGAATGATGGGGCTCAGGATGCGATCGAACATCATCTACCTCTTAATTTTTATTCTTATTCTTTTTGTGGGTTGATGCCATAGTAATGCTTCACTCTGAGGGTCGAATACCCTCTAGGGGTAGTTAGTACCCCAGGCAGATTTTTTATATCTGGCAAAGTGCCATAATAGCGAGATTACAGCCACAGCAACTAATAGCGGATTCACAATGGATAACTCAGATCAGCAGCTAGAGCAGTTTTTGCAACGCCATCCGGACATAGAGATATTTGAGGTGCTGTTGCATGATCTCAATGGGGCTCAGCGCGGTAAATGGCTGCCTCGTGACCAGATATCCAAACTGTTTAAAGGGGGCTATAAGATGCCTCAGTCCAGCTGTTCTCTGGATAGCTGGGGTCGCGATCTCGAAGAGTTAGTCACTGAGACTGGCGATAGGGACGGTGTCTGTATTCCCCATGCCAGCACCCTGGCGCCGGTTCCCTGGGCCGACCGGCCCACAGCCCAGATTGTTGTCTCTATGGGTAATTTTAGCGGTGATGCACCCTACCTGGGTGACTGTCGAGTAGCGCTGGAAAATATATTGGCACGCTTTGCCAAGCTGGGTCTGACACCGGTGGTGGCCAGTGAGATGGAATTTCATCTGTTTGAGCTGGATCGCGATCAGTTTGGTGCCCCGCAACACAGTCAGCGCGCCCTGGATGGCAGCCCGGCCCTGGGTGGCCAGACCTATGGTCTGGATGCGATGCGCGATACGGCGCCTTTGATGGACGCTATTAATCGCACTGCCAAGATTCAGAACCTACCTGTGGACACGTTGATTACCGAATTTGGCCCCTCGCAATTTGAAATCAACCTCTACCATCAGACCTGTGCTCTGCGAGCCTGTGATCAGGGCAGTATGCTAAAACGAGCTATTCGCCAGGTAGCCCGCAGTCATGATCGCGTCGCCTCATTTATGGCCAAGCCCTTTGCTGATCAGGTGGGCAACGGTATGCATATTCATTTTAGCCTTATCGATGCCGAGGGCAATAATGTCTTTGACAATGGTACAGACGCCGGATCTGAGTTACTCAATCAGGCGGTGGCTGGCTGTTTGGCCACCATGGCTGACAGCATGGCAATTTTTGCTCCGAATATAAATTCTTTCCGCCGTATGGTGCCAGGCTGCTATGCCCCTCTGGCGCCAAACTGGGGCTATGAAAATCGTACTACGGCAATTCGTATTCCCGGTGGTGATCACCGAGCTATCCGTATAGAGCATCGGGTGGCCGGGGCAGATGCCAATATCTATCTCACGGTTGCCACCATGTTGGCTGGTGTGCTCTATGGAATTGAAAATAAACTGTCAGCGCCGCCGGCGGTAGAGGGTGATGCTGGGGAAGTTGAACCCGTGCTGCCGCACTTCTGGAATGACGCGATCAAGGCATTTGAGCAGTCGGGCTTTATTCGCGATGCCTTAGGGGCAGAGCTACAGAGAAACTATGCGCAGAGTAAACGCATGGAGAAACAGGAGTTTGACAGCCGGGTAACACTGATGGAGTACGACGCCTATCTTTAGAGTTTGCGTTTAACCAGTAGGCTATCTATGTCATTTTGCGACAGTTTGGCGCGTGCGGCTGCTGTCTTGGAGGTATTGGCAAAGGGGCCTACCAGTACCCTGTGCCATACATCGCCAGTATCTGTGCCAGAGGTTTCAACACTGGCGGTCAGGTTCAACAGCAGAAGTTTGACGCGCAACCCCTCAGCATCGTCTTTATTTCTGAATGAACCCACCTGTAGTGAGTAGCTGTAGTTCTTGCGCTCTGCGGCGGAACTTTTTGCCTGCTCGTCTTCTGGAATCACAATTTCCGATTCTTTAAGCATATCGTGAAAGCTGAATGTCACCTCTGGTATCTCTACCTTGTCCGCCGCTTGGGAAATCGCTTTGGTGTCCGGTATTTTCCCATCAAACACCATGGGCGCCAAATACATAGCCAGCGCACCGACCAATAGCCCGGCAAAAAATACTGGCGCGGAAGACGAGCCTGTCGCTTTGTTCTGGGTTGTGCGCGTAGCAGATTTTCGTGGGTAGTCACGTGCCATGGGTTGCCCTTATTTCTCTAGCTCACAATTGTAGGTGAAGGGGAGGGCTGTTACCAAATATTATCCGCCCTGTTGGCATATTTTTAGAGTTCCTGGGGATCAACATCAATGGACCAACGCACACGACGACTGTCTTTATGAGCTTCCAGCTGAGGCGCCAGGGCGGATAACAGTGACTGAAGAGCTGGGCGCTGTTCAGCCTCCAGTTGCAGAATATAGCGAAAACGTCCGGCGCGTTTTTCCAACATGGCTGGCAGAGGGCCAAGGTAGGTCAGGTTAGGGCTTGGTGGTGCAATGGTCTCGGCCAGCTGCCGCACCTGTTGCAAAAAGCGCTCTGCATCAATGGCATGCTGGGCCTCAGCGCGGATAACAGCCATATGGCGGAAGGGCGGTAGCTGGTTCAGTTGACGTTGTGCCAGTAACTCGGTGGCAAACTGAGCATAGCCTCGGGCCATTAATAGGGCCAGCAGTGGATGTTCTGGTTGATGAGTCTGTATTAATACTCTGCCCCGTGCCTTGCCGCGACCACTGCGGCCAGCCACCTGTGTCAACAGTTGGCCAGTGCGCTCATGACCGCGAAAATCTGGACTGAATAGACCGCTGTCGGCATCTAAAACCGCCACCAGGGTCACATTGGCAAAGTGATGCCCCTTGGCCAGCATCTGGGTGCCCAGCAGTATGCAGGGTTCGCCGCTGTCGGCTGTGTCAAAGACCTGCTGCATCACGCCTTTGCGCCTGGTGCTATCGCGATCAACACGCAGCACTCTGGTATCGGGAAAACATTGCTGCAGATAGGCCTCGCTGCGCTCGGTGCCTTCGCCGGCGGCAATTAGTTGCTGACTCTGACAACTGGGGCACTGGGCGGGAATGCGACGCTGGTGATCACAGTGATGACAGATGAGTCGGCCCCTGGCTCTGTGCACTGTAAGTCTGGAATCGCACTGATTGCAGTCCGCCGTCCAGCCGCACTGATGGCACAGCATGGCCGGGGCATAGCCGCGACGATTGAGAAATACCAGCACCTGTTGCTGTTGTTTTAATGTTTCCCCTATAGCGGCCAGGGTAGTGGCAGCTATGCCGGACTCGCTGTGTTCTGTTCTCAGGTCGACCATTTGCCAGTCCGGTTGCACCGCGCCACCGGCTCTGTTGCTGAGGGTCAGATGTTGGTAGCGACCATTGTTGCAGTTATTCAGAGACTCAAGAGATGGTGTGGCCGAGCCCAGGACTATGGGAATATCCTCCTGTTGAGCGCGAATTACCGCAAGATCGCGGGCTGAATAGCGAAAACCATCCTGTTGTTTGTAAGACTGGTCATGTTCCTCATCGAGAATAATCAGTCCCGGTGCTGCCAATGGTGTAAACACCGCTGATCTGGTGCCCAAAACAATCGCAGCTTCTCCGTTTTTCGCCTGCATCCAGGCGGCGAGGCGCTGCTGGTCAGATAGGCCTGAATGCAATGTCACTAGGGTTGCGTTAAAGCGGTCGCGAAAGCGTTTTTCGGTCTGGGGTGTCAGGCTGATTTCAGGGATTAGTACCAGTGCCTGACGACCGTAGCGCAGCACTTTCTCTATGGCCTGCAGATAGACTTCAGTTTTACCGCTACCGGTCACACCGTCTAACAAATAGCTATTGAAACCATGGCTGTGGATGGCGTCCAGAGCCTGCTTTTGTGTAGGGTAAAGGCTCAGGTGATCCTGCCGCAGCAGATTGTCTGTGGGCCCTGCGGCAGGCTGGATTACCACAGGTTCAATCAGACCTTTCTGTTCGAGCTGCTTAATAATACTGCGGGAGAAGGACTCTCTGATGGTGGATTCCGCCAGTTCTGGGCCTAGATCTTTTATCAGGTCTACAAGGGCCCGCTGTTTGCGCGCCTGTTTCAGGGAGTCTGGCCCCAGTCCCAGCCCAAGGGAGCTGAGCTTCCAGCCTAATTCCCCAGGTTGCGGTGGCAGCTTGCCTCTGCGCAAAAGTACCGGCAGAGTGGAGAAAAGTGCTTCACCTATGGGATGCTGATAGTAGTTGGCCGCCCAGATAAACAGTTTAAATAGCGAATCGGGCAGCAGAGGCTCGGCGTCGATTAGATCGCTAATAGGCTTGAGTTTCCCGAGGTCGAATTCGCTGTCTCTGCCGGTCTCGATAATCAGCCCGGTTACCTGCCTGTGGCCAAAGGGGACGGTCACCCTGCAGCCCGGCTGCAACAGCTGTTCCGCCTGACGCTGGTCAATATGAGCGGGGATCAGATAGTCGAATAATCGGCGCAGAGG
>JBMZST010000063.1:0-7834 GCA_049623265.1 Porticoccaceae bacterium | reverse complement strand
TCCACTGCGGCCGCCGCTCGAAAAAGAGCTTTAGCCAGGGCTACTGTTATCCCTGTTTTACCAAACTGCCCCAGTGTGACACCTGCATTATGAGTCCGGAGCGATGTCACTTTCATCACGGCACCTGCCGTGATCCCGCCTGGGGCGAAAAGTACTGTTTTACCGACCATTTTGTCTACCTGGCCAATAGCTCCGGTGTCAAGGTAGGCATTACCAGAGGGACTCAGCTGCCCACGCGCTGGATTGACCAGGGCGCCACCCAGGGCCTGCCCATATTTAGGGTGCAAACCCGCTACCAGGCTGGCTTGATAGAAGACTGTATTCGCGAGTTCGTTACGGATAAAACCAGCTGGCAGAAGATGCTTAAGGGCGATGCAGAGCCTGTGGATTTGGCGACTATTCGCGATGAGTTATTTGCCAGGGCAGAACCTGGTCTAGAGCTGTTGGAACAGGAGTTTGGTCTGCAAGCTCTCCAGCGCCTCTACGATGAAACTACCACCGAGATCAATTTTCCGGTGGATGAGTTTCCCCTGAAAGTGAAGAGCTTTAATCTGGATAAGCAACCCCTTGTTGAGGGTGTGTTAAAAGGCATAAAAGGCCAGTATCTTATTCTTGATACCGGGGTCATTAATATCCGTAAATACACTGCCTACAATGTGCAGTTCACCATTAATTGATGTAAGGACAGTCTCAGTGAAAGACGCGCTACCGCAAACGATTTACTTAAAGGATTATCAAGTCTCTCCTTTTTTGGTCGATACCACAGACCTGGTATTTGATCTGGGTGAGGAGCAGACCAGAGTCACCAGCAGTCTGCAGGTGCGACGCAATCCAGACAGCACCGATAAAACAGGCGCGCTGGAACTTAACAGTAAAGGCCAGGTGCAACTGCAGTGGATTGCTGTAAATGGTCAGCGCCTAGATAGCAGCGCCTACAGTCTTTCCGATGACCTGTTGATCCTGCCCAATCTGCCAGATAGCTGCGAAATTAGCACTGAGGTGCTGATCCAGCCTCAGCTAAATACCTCCATGATGGGGCTGTACAGATCGCGCACCATGTACTGTACCCAGTGTGAGGCTGAGGGCTTCCGGCGGATTACCTATTTCCCGGACCGCCCGGATATCATGTCAGTATTCACCGTTAAAATCGTCGCGGATAAAGCCAAGTACCCGGTGTTGCTGTCCAACGGCAATGCGATAGAGCGGGCTGACTTGGATGGCGGTCGTCACACAGTCACCTGGCATGACCCGTTTAAAAAACCGTCGCACCTTTTTGCGCTGGTGGCCGGCACATTGTCTGTGGTGGAAGATAGCTTTACCACCATGTCTGGTCGCGAAATTCCCCTGCAGATTTTTGTTGAAGAGAAAGACTTAGACAAGTGCGACCACGCCATGCTGTCGTTAAAAAATTCTATGCGCTGGGATGAGCAAGCCTATGGCCGCGAATATGATCTGGATATTTTTATGATTGTGGCCGTGGACGACTTCAATATGGGAGCCATGGAGAATAAAGGTCTCAATATCTTTAATACCTCGGCGGTACTGGCCAATCCAAAGACCACCACCGATGCCGCATTTTTGCGCGTTGAGGGTATTGTGGCCCATGAGTACTTTCACAACTGGTCTGGTAATAGAGTTAATGTGCGCGACTGGTTCCAGCTGAGCCTAAAAGAGGGTTTTACGGTATTTCGCGACTGCCAGTTCTCGGCGGATATGAATAGCCCAACGGTAAAGCGTATCGAAGATGTATCCTATCTGCGCACCCATCAGTTTGCTGAGGATGGCGGCCCCATGGCCCATCAGGTGCAGCCGGACTCCTATATGGAGATCAATAATTTTTACACTCTCACCGTCTATGAAAAGGGTGCCGAGATTGTGCGCATGTACCATAGCCTGCTGGGGGCCGAAACCTATCGGCAGGCCACAGATCTGTACTTCGATCGCCACGATGGTCAGGCGGTGACCATTGAGGAGTTTGTCAGCGCCATGGAAGATGCCAGTGGCCGTGATCTGACGCAGTTTCGTCGCTGGTACAAGCAGGCGGGCACGCCAGTGGTCAAAGTGCGCTCCCAATATGATGCGACAGCTCAAACCTATACTCTGAACTTTGAACAGAGTTGTCCAGCTACGCCGGGACAGACGGAAAAGCTACCCCTGCTGATTCCCGTCAAACTGGGTCTGGTGGCGGCCGATGGCGCCGATATGCCGCTAAATGCCGCAGGGCAAACCGAGATAGTGTTTGAAATGACTGAGGCCAGTCAGCAGCTGGTGATTGAAAATATTCAGGAGGAGCCAGTGCCTTCGCTGCTGCGCGGTTTCTCTGCGCCGGTAAAACTGGAATATGACTACAGTCCTGAGCAGCTGGCTCATTTGATGGCCAACGACAGTGATGGCTTTAATCGCTGGGACGCCTGTCAGACACTCTGCCTGACTGTGCTCAAGCAGTTGGTAGAGGATAGCCGGCACGACCGCCCCATGGTAGTGGATGGCCAACTGATAGAAGCCTTCAAAGCATTGCTGACTGATCCTGCGCTTGACCCCGCTATGGTGGCGCTGATGTTGCAGTTGCCCACCGAAGCATTACTGCATGAGGAAGCTGAGACGGTCTATGTAGACGCCATACATGATGCCAGATTATTTATGCGCACTGCACTGGCTGGTTGTCTGATCAATGAGTTGCAGGCGGTGTATCAGCAAAATACTATTGCGGCGCCATACCAAGCCAATGTAGAGCAGATGGGTAGTCGCAGCCTTAAAAATGCTGCGCTAGGTTATCTAATGCTGGTGGGCACAGGAGTTGAGTTGGCTTGGAGCCAGTTCCAGAATGCTGACAATATGACTGACCAGGCGGCGGCTCTGAGTGCGCTGGTCAATTGTCCGGAAGCGGCTGATTACGCGAGCAAGGCTCTGGCAAGTTTTGAGCAGCAGTACAGGGATGAGGCTCTGGTGATGAATCTGTGGCTACAGGTTCAGGCCACCAATAGTCAGGCCAATGGTCTGCAGCGGGTGATTGAGCTGATGGACCATGAGGTCTTTACCATGACCAATCCCAATAAGATTCGCAGCCTGATTGGTGCCTTTGCCAATGGCAACCACCGGAACTTCCATCATCAGGATGGCTCTGGATACAGGTTCCTAACCGAGCAAATTTTGGCGCTGAATACGGTGAACCCTCAGGTCGCCGCTCGGCTGGTCACACCTCTGACGCGATGGAAGAAATTCCCTGAGCCCAACCGTCAGCTAATGCAAAATGCCCTGAAAACCATTGCCAAAGAGCCAAATCTGGTCAAGGACTTGCACGAAATAGTCTCAAAATCGCTGTAATTTGCCAGCATTAATTTTACCCGGTTATTTGTCGGGTATAGCGGGGCAAGGACTGTGATTTTAGGCTAGGCTTTAGGTGTCAGTCCGCCGATTTGCACGATCCGGGCTGATGTCCAGACGACCAGAGGCGGACGTTGCGCTGTTCTGGAGTGCTAATTCCCGTTAGCACGTTCCGTCTGGGCCGTATCGGACCCAAGATTCAGGAGGCTGTCGCAGCCTCCTGTTTTTTTAAAGCCAGTTTTAAATATCCTGTAGCAAGAATTTTAGTGTCCGGTCCGTCTAAACCGAGCTCAATGGTTGTGAGCCACGGCTGCACCACTGGGTATGCGTATTTCATCTACCAAATACTGCACCTGGGCCGGTGGGGCTGCCGAGAAACGGCTGATGCCCAGGGCCACTGCTATATTAAGTAGCATGCCGACAAAACCAATACCCTCCGGCGAGATACCCAGCCACCAGTGTTCAGCATTGTTGAGCTGTGGTGAGACAAACTTAAAGAACACAATATAGGCAAAGGTGAACATCAGTCCAACCAGCATGCCGGCGATGGCACCCTCCTTATTTACTCGCTTGCTAAAGATGCCCAATAATATGGCGGGAAATAGGGAAGCGGCCGCCAGACCAAAGGCAAAGGCGACAACCTGGGCCACAAACGCAGGCGGGTAGATACCAAACAGGCCGGCAATACAGACGGCGACAGCTGCGGCGATTCTGGCAAACAACAGTTCCTGTTTTTCGGTAATCGCCGGCATAAGCGTTTGCTTGAGCAAGTCATGGGAGACCGAACTGGAGATAACCAGTAATAAACCGGCGGCTGTGGATAGGGCAGCCGCCACGCCGCCGGCAGCAACCAGTGCAATCACCCAGCCCGGTAACTCAGCAATTTCCGGATTGGCCAATACCATAATATCGCGGTCAATCTGCACCTCATTGTCGGCCCCTGCGCCGTACTGCATCAGGCCGTCATTATTTTTGTCCTGCCATTGCACCAGGCCAGTGCTCTCCCAGTTGCTAAACCACTGAGGCGCCTGGTCGTAGCTGGTGTTGTGCACAGTGTCGACCAAATTGAGGCGCGCAAAGGAGGCGACAGCTGGTGCGGTGGTATAGAGGATGGCGATAAAGGCGAGGGCATAGCCGGCAGATTTTCGCGCATCCGAGACCTTGGGCACAGTAAAAAAACGTACCAGCACATGGGGCAGGCCAGCGGTGCCAAACATCAGGGCCGCAGTAATAGCAAATACATCGATTGTTGATTTACTGCCCTGGGTATAGGCGCTAAAGCCCAGGTCGGTCAGCACGGCATCGAGTTTTTGCAATACAGAGAGCCCCGAGCCGTCGCTGACCTCAGCGCCAAAACCCAGCTGAGGCACTGGGTTGCCGGTCATCATTATGGAGATAAAAACAGCGGGCACCATATAGGCAAAAATCAATACGCAGTACTGGGCTACCTGGGTATAGGTGATGCCTTTCATGCCGCCGAGTACTGCGTACATAAATACCACAGCCATACCAATAACCACGCCGGTCTCTACATCCACCTCAAGAAAGCGTGAAAATACGATGCCTACGCCACGCATCTGGCCGGCCACATAGGTAAAGGAGACAAAGATAAGACAGATAACAGCGACCAGGCGTGCGGTCTTGGAATAGTAGCGCTCGCCAATAAAGTCGGGCACCGTAAAGCGGCCAAATTTACGTAAGTAGGGCGCCAGCAGCAGGGCTAGCAGGACATAGCCACCAGTCCAGCCGAGCAGGTAAACAGAGCCATCGCGGCCCATAAAAGAGATAATACCCGCCATGGAAATAAATGACGCCGCGCTCATCCAGTCGGCTGCAGTGGCCATGCCATTGACCACTGGGTTTACACCGCCGCCAGCCACATAAAAATCTCTGGTAGAGCCGGCCCGGGACCATATGGCAATACCTATATAGAGCGCAAACGAGGCCCCGACAAACAAATAGGTCAGCAGCTGAGTACTCATAATTCCTCCTCCGCATCATCGTCTACGCCAAACTGGCGCTCGAGAATCTGTATTCGCCAGGCATAAATAAAGATCAGGGCGATAAATACATAGATGGCCCCCTGCTGAGCAAACCAGAAGCCGAGTTTAAAGCCGAAGAAACTAAACTGATCGAGCCAATCGACCAGCAGGATGCCGCAGCCAAAAGACACTGCAAACCAGACCAGCAGCAGCTTTGTCAGTAGACTTAAATTAGCTCGCCAGTAGTCGCCTGCATTTTTTTCGGTCAGGGTTTTTTGATCGTTGTGATCATGGGGACTGGGGTTCTCTGGCTCCTGGTGCCGGGTATGCTCAGACATATGGCTTGCTTCCTCTGCTAATTATTCTTGTTATTTTAGATTAGATTAGATGGCTTGCTGGCAATATTATGGTGCCTGGGGGCAGCGTTGATCAACAGCTCTGGGTACTGTTGATCCTAGCCGCTAGGGTAAGGGTTCCCCGCTGGGATACAGCGGATGCAAATGCTGTCCTTTGGTGTTGTTTCTTGTTTTTGTTACCGCTCGGGATGATGCGGCCCTCAGCTGCTGGAAAAGCTGTTTAAAATCTATAGGATCCGCTGCTGGTTCACCTTGATAGAGCTGGCGATCCAGCTGTTCAAAGGCGAGCATTAGATCCTCATCACCCAGCTGTTTTGCCAGTTGCTTTAGACTGTTGGGCGGGTTGTTACTCAGCAGCGTTTTACCCCAATCTAGAATGCTATCGCGCATACCGGTTAGATTATTTTCCCCTGCCTTTTTTTCCGCTAACTTAAGTTTTTGATTGAGGCTAAGTTGTAGGCCCGTATCGGCTGTCTGTTGGGGGTACCGCGCAGACTGTTGTTTTTTGCCCATAATTACCAAGCTGATCAACGCTGTGAGCAGCAGCGCATTCAATGCGAGAGACCACTTGATCAGCGCAGAGGGTTCGGTGGGTACTGGCTCTGCTGTCGATGCTGAGAGTGCCAGCGGAACCGTTTCCACACCGGATTGAATCGGTGGTTGGGGCGTTGACGCAAGGGCGGTTGCCGCGCCAATCTGCAAGGTCACCGCTGGTTGCACTGTGGTTTGCATACGCTGATTTAGGGTATCCCACCAGCGCACCTCAATGGCTGGCAGTTGAATCTCCCCCATGCGATTGGGCACCAGCGCCAGGGTTTCGGTCCTTATCCCCACCACACCTGAGGCGTCTGTCTGCTGTTCAATACTTGGTTGGTCCGGGTAAATTTTATAATCCGGGCTCTCTGGCAGGGGGAGCGGCTGAATCTGTGCGCCGGTCAAGCCCTCGGCGCGCAGAGTCAGGGTCCGGGTCACGGGTTCCCCCAGCTTTAAATTATTAAGATCGCTACTCCACGTCTCCTGCAGTTCCACTTTGCTGCTGGGCATCCACTCTGCCGGTGGAATATGTGCGGGGCGAGCCATCACGTCAATCGTCTTGGGCTCAGTGGCGCGAAATAGCTGATTGCCACGACTAGAAAAAGAGCCAAACTGGCGTCTGCTGCTTTCAAAGGCACCAAAGCGCAGGGCAGGAATATCCAGTTTGCCACTGACCTGAGGGAACAGCGCGTACCTCACTTCGATCACCAGATAGTTGCGGCCATTGATGACTTTTTGGAATTGACTCTCACCAATTCGCTCAACCAGCGCACCGGAGATGTCCAGCTCTGATAGGCTTAGGTCTTGCAACTGCACCGAGGTATAGAGGCGCTGCGTCAGAATAATCTGCTCCTGAACATAAACAGCCTCTTTGTCGACCAGTGTTTCGGCGTATACCGGTTGCTTGCCGGCACCAGCTGTCAGCTTATTGACCGCGCGCACGGTAACTTCTAGGGCATTGCTGATGTGATTTTTATAGCTGATGGACGGAATCAGGAGAGTTCCAGTACGCTTGGGCATCAGCACCATAGTCCAGTCGGTGTAGGACTGAGACTGACCGTTCACCCAAGAATATTGCTGCTGACGGTTATTGCTGAGTATATCAAAGTCATTTTGCAGAACACTGAAGTCGGGCTCTGAGTTGACTGCCTGGCCATTGTAGCGCAGCACTAGCTGTAGGGTTTCATTGGTATCTATATTGGTTCGATCAACCCTGGCTGAAAGCTCGCCCCAGCACAGCGTTGAAACGGTTATAAGCCCCAGGGCAACTAAGATTTTTAAAGACTGTAGATTCATTTACCAGCGCTCTTGCTCGTTGGGTGGTTTGGGGCGTCGCTGCTCCAGCGCACGTTGTCGTGACTGATAGCGAAATTTTTCGCGCAGCAGGCCGCCGGGATCATCTGGTACCTGGCGCAGCATCTGTTCGATTTCCTGTTGGTTTTTTTGCTCTTCTTCACTGGGTTCGGGGTTCACTGGCTGCTCTTGGGCTTGGGTTTCATTGTTTTCCTGCTGCTGGGGCTCTTGACTCTCGTCTTGCTGAGGCTCTTGGTTGTCATCTCGCTGAGGCTCTTGGTTGTCATCTCGCTGAGGCTCTTGACTCTGATCTCCCTGAGGTTCTTGATTCTGATCTCTCTGGGG
>JBMZST010000062.1:0-7922 GCA_049623265.1 Porticoccaceae bacterium | reverse complement strand
TGATGGGACTTGTAGCCCTGCCAACGATCGGCAAATCGTATTTTTTTGCCGCTGGCACCGCGCTGCGCACTATCCCGTGCGTTTCTATCTTTAGCGGCCATAACCGGCTCCGTCGTCAGTTAACTCACCTTCTTCAAGGTGCATAATCCTCAACTGCATGCGGTTGATCAGATTGATATCGTGGGTAGCAATAAGTACGGTCACACCGACATTTTGGAAGCGACGAAACAACGCCATAATCTCACTGGACAGCTCGGGATCGAGGTTTCCTGTTGGCTCGTCAGCCAAAAGAATACGTGGCTTGTGGACTACCGCGCGCGCAATACCCACGCGCTGCTGCTCGCCCCCAGAGAGCGCAATGGGTTTTTGCTGTTCTTTTTCTAACAGCCCAACTCCGTCCAGAGCGGCACGCACCCGGCGACCAATTTCGCTGCTGGGGTAGCCAGAGACCTGCAGCGGCAGCGCAACATTTTCAAATACCGTGCGATCTAGGAGCAATTGATGGTTCTGAAAAACCACCCCCACCTGTCTGCGGTAAATGGGGATCTGGGAATTGGACAGCCGATTCAGATTTTTGCCATTGATAAGTAAATTGCCAGAGGTTGGGCGCTCCATAAGCATCAGCATTTTAAGCAGCGTACTTTTGCCCGCGCCCGAGTGCCCGGTCAAAAACGCCATTTCCCCCGCGTCCATTTCAAAGCTGATATTTTTGAGCGCTTCAAATCCGCCGGGGTAGCGTTTGCTGAGATTATCAAAACAGATCATAGCAGTTACTCAGTCTCCCCTGCGCTCAGCAGAGCCTCGACAAATTCACTCGCCTGGAAGGGCTGCAGATCATCTTGGCCTTCACCCACACCGATAAATCGAATAGGCACAGAGAACTTATCTGCCAGAGCAAAAATTACACCGCCCTTGGCGGTGCCATCCAACTTGGTCAGTGCTATACCTGTAACCCCGACCACATCGTTAAATTGGGCCATCTGAGACACCGCATTCTGACCTGTGCCCGCATCCAACACCAACAGCACCTCGTGGGGCGCCGCATCATCCAGCTTGCCGGCCACACGCTTGACCTTTTTAAGCTCCTCCATCAGGTTGCTCTTGTTGTGCAAGCGCCCCGCCGTGTCGGCAATAATGACATCTACACCCCGGGATTTGGCCGCCTGAATGGCATCGAAAATCACTGATGCACTGTCTGCGCCAGTATGCTGGGCAACCACAGGGACATTGTTGCGCTCACCCCAGACCTGAAGCTGCTCCACAGCAGCTGCGCGGAATGTGTCCCCAGCGGCCAGCATCACTGATTTACCCTGTTGCTTTAGCCGGTTGGCAATCTTGCCTATGGTGGTGGTTTTGCCCACACCATTGACCCCAACCACAAGGATAACAAAGGGCTTTTGCTCGCTGCTTAATTCCAGGGGCAAGGCACAGGGAGCAAGTTTTGTCTGAAGTATTTCGCTGAGTGCGGCTTTAAGGGCATCGCTGTCTTTAAGCGCCTTACGATGGAGGCGATCGGTTATTTCAGCCAGTATGCTGGTGGTGGTTTCCATGCCCACATCGGCCATCAGGAGCATGGTCTCCAGCTCCTCAAGCAGCTCCTCATCTATGGCTTTGCCGCCCAAGAACAGGCTTCCTATGCCCTCCCCGGTACGGCTCAGCGCTCTGCGCATGCGCTGAGCAAAACTCAACTTTGCTGTTGGTCGAGCCGCAGGCTGCGCCACTGACGGGGCTGTATCAAGGGAAGACTCAGATAGCACATCCTCCTCTGATAAATCGGCTTCAGGGGCCGAAGAGCCGCGCCGAAAACGATCAAAAAACGAGGTCTTTTTCACTTCGGCGGGTTTGTTGTCAGATGAGGGAGAATCCATGGAGGTTCTTATATTACGGTTGTTTAAATCTAGTGTATCCTACCATTTACCTTGGAAAAAGTGCGTAAAACTCACTGATTAGGAGCATCTAATTGCGCGGCAGTAAAACTCCAGCCAAAGGCCAGCAAAAGTTAAGAATTATCGGTGGGCAGTGGCGCAGCCGGCGGTTACAATTTCCGGTGGTGCCTGGCTTGAGACCCACGGGGGACCGCATCCGCGAGACGATTTTTAACTGGCTGGCCCCAGATATCCCCGGCGCGCGATGCCTTGACCTGTTCGCTGGCTCTGGCGCTCTCAGTTTCGAGGCACTGTCTCGCGGCGCCGCTAGCTGCACCGCTATTGAGCAGCACCCTGCTGCGGTAAAGCAACTGCAGGACAACAAGCAGCTTCTTCAGGCCGACAACCTCAATATCGTCAGTGCAGACTGCCAGCATTACTTACAACAGAACAGCCCCCACTGTGGCTACCATATTGTTTTTATTGACCCGCCTTTCGAGCAAAGCCTGCAGAGTGCAGTCTGCGAAGCTATTAACAATTCCACATGGCTGGCGTCTGGAGCCACCATTTACTGCGAACTGCCAGCTGGGGGTAACCGTTTTACTGCACCAGCCAACTGGACGCAGCGACAAGAAAAAGTAGCTGGGGAAGTCAAATACTGCCTTTATTCTTACATTGAGCCCGGGGCTTAATTTCAGTAATATGCGGCCTCTCATAATCTGTTCGAGATTCTGCTGATGAAAACGATTGTCTACCCCGGTACCTTTGACCCTATTACCAATGGTCATATAGATCTGGTCGAGCGCGCCGCGAGACTGTTCGACAAGGTGGTCATTGGCATTGCCAGCAGCCAGCGCAAAAGCCCGCTGTTCAGCATTGATGAGCGTATTCAGTTAGCCTCTGATGCCCTGACCCATGTTCCCAATATTGAAATTCGCGGTTTTGACTATCTGTTGGTCAATTTCGTCAACGATTGCGGTGCGGACGCCATTATGCGGGGCCTGAGAGCGGTGTCTGATTTTGAGTATGAATTTCAGCTGGCCAATATGAACCGAGCGCTGTCGCCCGACGTCGAGAGCATCTTCCTTACTCCCGCCGAGCGATTTTCCTATATTTCATCGTCGCTGGTACGAGAGATTTCTTCCCTGGACGGTGATGTCTCTCAGTTTGTGCCATCCAATGTGGCCGAGGCTCTGACCAGGAAATTTAATCAGTAGACTAGCGCTGGCAGCGCGGACAAAACACCGAACTGCGCTGACCCAGTCGTATCTCCTTTAGCTGGCCGTCACAGGCCACGCAGCTCTCACCACCGCGACCATAGACAGCCAGAGTCTGCTGAAAGTAGCCCGGCTCGCCATTGCCATTAACAAAATCTCGCAATGTGGTGCCCCCCTGTACTATCGCGGCGCCCAATACCTCCTTTATATGCCCGGCAAGCTCGGTGTACCGCCGCAGCGATATATTGCCAGCACTGCGATCTGGCCTGATCCCACTGCGAAATAGCGCCTCTGATGCATAGATATTACCCACCCCAACCACGGTTTTATTGTCCATTATAAAAGGCTTAACTCCAGCCTTGCGGCCACGAGATAACTGGTACAACCTGTCTCCAGTAAAATCTTGAGATAGGGGCTCGGGCCCCAGATAAGCAAGCTGCGGATGATCTGCCTCAGACCAGAGCCAGCAACCAAAGCGACGCGGGTCGTGAAACCGCAGTATGCTACCGTTGCCCATGGACATCTCGATATGATCATGTTTGCGCAACTCGGCATTGGGCTGCACTAGGCGCAAACTGCCACTCATGCCCAAATGCACAAGCATAGACCCATGCTCGAGATGCAGAAGCAAATACTTGGCGCGCCTAGACAGATGAATCACTGTCTGACCTTCAACCAGCTGAGCAAGATTAGGATTGACCGGCCAGCGCAGTGATCCCTGGTGGACTTTTATACTTCTAATCACCTGACCTGTAATAGCAGGCTCAATCCCTCTGAGCGTGGTCTCTACCTCTGGCAATTCCGGCATGGGTATCCCTAAATACGACTTTTTTTCAATTATAGGTAATCAGTACTGGCACCAAGGAGCCTGAACGGTCAGAATAGCATAAATCCGGTGACTCGCCCGCGGGTTGAGATAACTAGCAATTTTTACAAAATTCAGTAGAATGCCCTCCTTCATTGAATTAGTAGTTTTAAAAAGGTGCGATTTAACATGGCGCTAGGCAAAAGACGTAAAGAAGAAGATGAATCACAAATTGATATGACACCTATGCTAGACGTGGTGTTTATCATGCTAATCTTCTTCATTGTGACCGCATCATTTGTAAACGAAGTTGGCCTTGGCGTTAGTCGCCCACCGACCTCAGATCAGCCACCACCAGATTCAGAAAACACCAATATCGTGTTCAGAATTTCTGAGAGCAACGAGCTCACCCTTGAGGGCAGGCGCATCGATATCCGCTCTGTGCGCGCCAATGTTGAGAGACTGCACGCCGAGAAGCCCGAGGCCAAGGTGGTCATCAGTTCGCACCCCAAGTCCAAGACCGAGCTTTTTGTTAAGATCTCTGACCAGGCCCGAGAGGCTGGGGTTTACGATATCTCGCTGTCCACTGACGAATAAAACATCAGGGCAGAAAGACCAAAGGCACTGCACAATGTTCAGTGCCTTTTTTTATGGCTGCTCTAAAATCTCCTGTTTTATAGCCGGTGACTCAGTCTGGCATACAGAAACCGTCCCGTGGCATCGTGGGTTCTGGCGTCGAAGTTGTCATTAAACGCTGTGCCCAGAAAGGGCGGCGCCTGATCCAGTATATTCTCTATGCCCATGGTCACCAGCGACTCCCCGGAATTAAAGTGGTAACTCACCTGCATATCCTCCCGCGACCAGGCCCCTGATTCCCGCGAGCGATTCTGAGATGCAATCTGTTCTGTCAGGCTGGAGATATGCAGAGAAGACAGCGCAAACTCCCAGCGCCCAAACTGCCAGAATAGGTTTAGACGCGACTTCCATTCAGGAATAGAGCCGCTGCCCCCCGCAGTTTTGTCGACAAAGGTGCCGGCCAGGTCCATGCCAGCTGCGCCGGGCTCTGGTGCAAAGTGATAGGAGTCGATGTATGAGCCACTCATATTGACGCCAAAGGTGCCCCAGCGAGCAATAAACACCCGCCAAGATACATCCACATCAGCACCCTGTATCTCCCTGCTGCCCAGATTCTGGTTATTAGCTTCGACTCGCAGCAACTCACCGCTGTGGGACCTTGTAATCAAGTTGGCAAAAAGGCCGTTGTGGGCATTCTGATCGACAAAAAACTGGGCATTGGCACCAATTACCTGATCCACTTCTATGGAGAAGACATCAACGCCCAGACTAAAGTTTTCCAACCCACTGGGCCTGTACAAAAACCCCATAGACAGATTTTGAGATTTTTCCGGCTGCAGTTCAGTGTTTCCACCGGTAATCACCGAGTACTGGGTTCGCAAAGGGTCTGTGGGCTCAGGGCAACCCAGCAGCTCGGTCGCACTTTGACCTGAGCAGGGATCGTATAAAAATGCCTGTGTACTACTCTCGGCCCGATACAGCTCAAACAGCGAGGGCGCTCGAAAACCCCAGGACAGACTAGCGCGTAGCATCAGATCATCCACAGGCTTATAGCGCAGCGCCATTTTAGGATTGGCGCGAATTCCAAAGCTGTTTGAATGAGTCAGCCGGAATGACGCATTAACCTCCAGACTATGGACCCCCGGCATATTCTTAGCCAAAGGTATTAAGGACTCCAGATACATTTCAGTAATATTCTGACTGCCCTGGCTATTACCAAAGGCACCCCCAATCAACTGATTATCTAACACCAGGGAGTCCACCACCGTATTCAGACGTTCGCGACGGAATTCAAGTCCAGAGGCAAACTCTACCTCTCCGGCGGGCACTATATCCACGAGCTGGGACAGGTCCAGATTAATGGATAGCAGTTCTGCCTTGCCACGGTTACCCGCATCAGCACCAATATAATCCAGCTGGTTTTGAGCCATGCTACCAGAGGCAGAAAAAATATTGACGGGCACACAGCCGGGGGTGCTGACACAGTTCTGCTCGGCACTCAGACCTGCTGATAAGTTGTCCAGGTTGACCAGATTGCGCCAGCGCTGTGTCGCTTCGGTCTGGCTCCAGTTGAGACTTAACTGCCATTCACCATCGCGCACTGTCCCCATAATTCGGCCATTGGCTCTGGTTGTGGTGGCACGGTTCTGCTGCTGTCTGGGCCCCAGACCCAGCAGGCTGATACGCACATCCTCCAGGGTTTGGCCAAAGGGGTTATAACGGTTGTCGCGGTCAACGCCGAAAGGTTCGGCAGTAAAAGCCGTTAACACAGGGGCCGGCGCCAGGGTGATCTGACTGCGGCTGTCCACATAGGTCAGCTCAAAGGCAGCATCGGTGGCACCGAGATTTTTCAACTCGCCCGAAAGATGAACCGAGTTGCGCTCTGCCGGGGCCAGGGACGAAGTCAGCTGACGGTAATCAAACAGGTCTTCATCGGTTGCCTGTCGGAAATCTGTTACCGCTGAACCATCCAGAGTTGGATCAGACAGCAGCAGAATATCGTCGCCAACCCGGAGGCGTGCATTGGCCGTGGCGCTGGATCTTAGATCTACACCGCCCAGAGCGCGACCATCGGCACTGGCAGAAACCATTCTGTCGCGGCTTAAAATCCCCGCCTGCTGATAATGGGAGGCGGTCATCATCAGGTCGACTGCACTCAGGGATAGGCCGCCAACAAAATCATAGCGCTGGGTTTGATTGTCCCCTCGGCTCGCCGAGCCATAAAAGGCGTTGATCACCGCGCCCTTAAAACGCTTTTTAAGAATAATATTGACCACCCCGGCGATGGCGTCAGAGCCATAGATAGATGAGCCACTGTCTTTCAGTATTTCAATGCGATCGACGGCGGCCAAGGGTATGCTGTTTAGGTCTACCGAGCTGCCGTCAAGGGCGTTGTGGGCCAGACGCTGGCCATTGACCAATACCAGCGTGTTGGTCGCCGGCAGTCCCCGCAGGGTAACGCTGGCCGAGCCATTGCCGCCATTACTGACCGCGGTACTATCAGAATTACCCATCACCTCTGGGGTAAAGCGCATAAGCTCGGCCATGGTTTGCGCTCCAGTCAATCGAATCTCTGTGGCGGTGACAATCTCCACAGGCGTAAAGCCATCGGCATTGAGTTGCTTAAACCTTGAACCTGTCACGGGCTGGCCGCGGATCACTAGCTCTTCGATCATAGGGTACTGCTGAATTGAAAAGGCCAGATCATCCTCCATGGCCTCGCAGGCCCTGGCAGCATAACAGCGCGGCAGCACCACCAGGGTCTGAGGCCCCACTACGCGATACTCCAGGTCCTGCCCCTCGATCAATTGCTCCAGCACTTGTAAAACAGAGAATTCTCCGGTCACCGCAGGGCGGGCTATATCAGGTACCTGAGAAGGGAAAATAATCGATGCCTGGGTCTGCTGACCCAGAGCCACCAGCGATTGGTGCAAACCAGCAGAGGGCAGGCTCACCACATAGCGATCAGTGACTATGGCCCGCGCAGAACCGACTAGAGGCGGTATAAAACACAGGCTGTAACAGAGGCAGGCATAAAAAAGGGCAACAGCAAAGTGTCGCCCTGGGGTTCTTTGACGGCGGTAAACATTCACTTGTTTAGCAGGAAGGCTCCCTGAGTCCATAGACACTCGGCTGCATGCAGCTCACAGATCTTTGAAAGGACTATTAAACCCTATGGGTTGGGCTTAGACAACAACCATTTATCGCCCTGCCGAGACAGCTCCAGATCAAAGGCCTGGGCCACAGCCAGTAGGGTAGTTTCGCGCTCGCGGGAAGAAAATATGCCTGAAATCCTGTGGGCTGAGTGGGCGCTATCATCCAGTATAATCTCCTGTTCCAGATAGCGGTTGAGCATGGTAGTGGCCTCTTTCAGACTGGCGCCATCAAATAGAATTTGCCCCTCACGCCAAGCGGTCGCCTGCTGCATATTTTGCTCAGGTAAATCACCAATACCAGTGG
>JBMZST010000061.1:0-7942 GCA_049623265.1 Porticoccaceae bacterium | reverse complement strand
CTTATCGAGGGCAGATTTCGCTGTCATCGAAAAAGTAAGCTACTTCGCGAGCCGCGGAGGTGGTTGAATCGGAGCCATGCACTGCATTGGCGTCGATTGACTGGGCGAAGTCTGCACGGATAGTGCCGGCTTCGGCTTCCTGTGGGTTGGTGGCACCCATCAGATCGCGGTTGGCCAGTACAGCATTCTCGCCCTCAAGTACCTGCACAGAGACAGGGCCTGAGGTCATAAAGGCTACCAGATCATTGAAGAACGGACGCTCGCTGTGCTCTGCGTAGAAACCCTCGGCCTGTTCGCGGCTGAGGTGCTGCATTTTCAGGGCAACAATTTTAAGTCCAGCGGCTTCAAAGCGGCTAAGAATTTGGCCCACTGCGTTTTTTGCTACAGCATCGGGTTTGATAATAGATAGAGTGCGTTCAGTCGCCATACGAGGGTCTCCAATTAAGGGCTTAGTATCATTAAATACAGTAAGAAATCCGGGTTAAAAAAATAGCCCTAAGGGCCGATGGCGCGGATTTTACCTGCACTGGAGGGTGGTAACAATGGTTTTTTTTGAACCTGCCCTGCTAGGCTGCTAGTAGCTTCTGAAACCTGTCCAACGACACTGGCATACTGAAGTGAGCGCCCTGGTATTTATCGCATCCCAAGCTGCGCAACACTTCCAAAACTTCGCGTTTTTCTACCCCCTCCGCCACCACATCCAGTCCGTAGTGGCGAGATACCATCATAATGGCCTCCACCAAACCCAGGGTGTCTTTGTCTGAGTTGAGGTTGGCAATAAATTCCCGGTCTATCTTTAGAATATCCAGGGGCAAACGCTTGAGATAGATCATTGACGAGTAGCCGCTGCCGAAGTCATCTATGGCAAACCTGGTACCCATATCGCGGATTATTTTCATCTTGTCGACCACGGACTCAAAATCATCGATCAATAGGTTTTCGGTAACCTCCAGAGTCAGCATATCCGGACTGATATCGTAACTCTTTAAGCTGTGCTCGAGACTGGCCACCAAACCTGGATCATGAAACTGCTTGGGACTGATATTAACCCCCAGCCGCATATCTGCAGTCCACAACCCGCGATCGAGCATATTGCGCAGATACTCACAGGAAGTGCGAATAACCCAGAGCCCCACATCGACAATCATACCCGAAGCCTCGAGGATAGGGATAAAATCGGCGGGCGTATGAATGGCGTGACCGGAGTGAATCCAGCGCAGTAGTACCTCACCGCCGACAACTGACCCATTGTGGGTGGAGACCTGAGGCTGCAGGTACAGGTCAAACTCCTGATTGACCACGGCCTTGCGTAAACTGGACTGCAAGCTAATACGTTGCTGGGCCTGCCGGGTAATCGCGGTATCAAAGACTATGGTGCCGTCACGACCGCGCCGCTTGGCCTCAAACATCGCGCTCTCGGCCTGCTGAATCACCTCGTTGGCAGTAAGATGGGACTGATCTGGGTTTTGATACAACAGGCTAATACCCACACTGGCGGTCACTATCACTTCGCCATTTTCGGTAAAGAAAGGTCGCGCAATGGTACAGCGAATATTATTGGCCAGAGCCAGGGCCAGCTCTTCCGCTTGACCTGAACTCTCCGCTAGATCTTTGATAAACAATAGAAAGGCATCGCCGGCGACCTGATCAAACTGCATGCGGTCATCCAGCATTAACGCAATGGTTTCAGCTACCCGCTCAAGAATCTGTGTACCCACATGCTTTCCCAATGACTCATTGATACTGTTGAAATGATCCAGATCAATCAGTAGCAGGGCACCGCAAGCAATGTCATTGCGGTGTAGATCTAGATAGCTGTCTATGTTTTCCATCATTGGCTGAGCTATGGGAAGGCCGGCGATGGGATGGGGTTGCTGGGACTCTGGAGGCTGGGAGCTCTTTTCCAGCGGAGGGCTCTCTAAAGGCTGAGGGCTCTCTATGGGCTGAGGGCTTTTTCCTGGCTGAGGGCTCTCCATGGGCTGAGGGCTCAATACAGAGGGGGCGGCGCTGGTATCTAGGCTGGGTAGGGCGTCGGTGGAGAATTCTTCAACCACCATCTGTGCCAGGGCGGGCAGCGGGTAGAGCATTAAGCTGAGTACATTGTCGGTGTTTTCAATGGTACCCAGAGAAACCAGCAGCTCAGTGCTGTCCAGGCTGTGCTGCCAGCGCCACAGCAGCCCGTCCAGCTGCTCGCTCCCAAGTTTGGCGATGACTTTTTTAAGCTGCACTAACAGGGGCGGTTCATCGCCACTGTCATTCAGTGACAGGCCCACCAGTTCGGCGCGATCACAGCCCAGTATGGACAGTGCTTTTTGATTGGCGTCTATACAGACACCGTAGGCGAAAAAGAGGGTTCCGAACGGCGCCGTATTGAGGATCTTTTTATACAGATGATTTGTTTCGCGCATCCCTGGCCTGTTCGAAAATCCCTTTCTGTTTAACCGCAGTCGCTTTAGTCAGGCTAATCCTGTTCTTCGATCCATGCCATCTGAATGGCTTCAAGAATCTTTTCGCCGCAGCGATCTGGATCATCAGAAAAACCTTCGATCTCTAAAACCCATTTTCTAAGATCAACGAAATTGACATATTGCGGGTCTACATCCGGATGATTATCGACCAGCTCTATAGCTATATCGTTGATATCAGTCCACTTAATCATAGTCCATTACTCCCGTTGCTGCTGTGCCGTCCACTGCCCGGCATTAATGACGTTCGGACACCATATTAATGGTGTATCTGGGTATCTCAACCACCAGGTCTGTGTCTTCCACAATCACCTGGCAGCTCAGTCGCGAATCCGGGTCCACGCCCCAGGCCTTGTCGAGGAAATCCTCTTCCAGCTCATCGGCCTCGGGCAGCTCATCAAACCCCTCGCGGATATGCACATGGCAGGTGGTGCAGGCGCAGGACATTTCACAGGCATGCTCAATTTCCAAACCATTGCGCAGAGCTGCATCACAGATGCTCTCCCCGGATTGGGCCTCAACAACAGCGCCCTCTGGGCAGATTTCGTGATGAGGTAAAAATACAATTTTAGGCATGCTTTGATCCTAACCTTTTTCAATTTCGTCCAATGTCTGGCCGGCTAGCGCAGTTTTAATACTGGCGTCCATACGTCGAGCGGCAAACTCTTCACTGGCCTTGGCCACAGATTCAATCTGGCGGGCCAGCAATCGATGTTCGGTTGTGGCATCGCGCAGTTCACGCAACTCCTCAATCGCAACCCTCAGGCATTGGCGCTCTTCATCATCGAGCAGGGCATCACCATCTTTATAGAGGGCTGCGAGCAAATCTTCAATCATGCGATCTGCCTCTACCTGCTGTTCGCGCAGTGCTCTGGCTTGCATATCATCTCGGGCATGGCTGAACGAGTCCTGCAGCATGCTGGTAATTTCTTCTTCTCCCAGGCCATAGGAGGGTTTTACCTCAATACGGGATTCCACATTGCTGGTCAGCTCGCGGGCAGTCACACTCAGTAGTCCGTCGGCATCTACCTGATAGCTAACACGGATTTTTGCTGCGCCAGCCACCATGGGAGGAATGCCGCGCAGTTCAAAACGCGCCAGAGAACGGCAATCACTGGCCAGTTCGCGCTCCCCTTGTAATATATGAATCGCCATGGCGGTCTGACCATCTTTAAAGGTGGTAAATTCCTGGGCCTTAGCTACCGGGATAGTGGTGTTTCTGTGGATAATCTTTTCGATCAGACCACCCATGGTCTCAATACCCAGAGACAGCGGAATCACATCCAGCAACAGCATGTCGTCGCCCGATTTATTGCCCACCAATACCTCGGCCTGCAGTGCAGCGCCCATGGCCACCACCTGATCCGGGTCTAGGCTACACAGGGGCTCCGCTCCAAATAGCGCGGCTACTTTTTCACCTACTCTGGGCGTTCTGGTGGAACCTCCAACCAGAATTACCTCGTCGATCTGGTCAGCCGTCAACCCTGCATCGCGCAGCGACTTCTTGCAGGCACGCAGGGTTTTGTCGATCAACCCATCGATCAGACTGTGCAACATATCGCGCGTTAGGCTGCCCTGCCAGTCAAAAACGTTCAGCGCTACCTCTGGTGAATCAGTGAGTTGTTCTTTGGCTGATTTGGCGGTCTCGAGCAATATTCGCTGCTGTATGGGGTCAAGATCCTCATCCATACCAATCTGCTGGCGTAGCCAGTCGGCAATAGCGCGGTCAAAATCATCACCACCCAGGGCTGAGTCACCGCCCGTAGCCAGCACCTCAAAGACACCTTTGGCTAGACGCAGAAGGCTGATATCAAAGGTACCGCCACCCAGGTCATAAATCGCAATGGTGCGCTCCTGGGTCTGGCTCTGTTCTTGATCCTGATCCAAACCATAGGCAATAGCTGCTGCTGTGGGCTCATTGAGCAGTCGCAGCACCTTGATACCGGCCAGAGTAGCCGCATCCTTGGTCGCCTGACGCTGAGCTTCATCAAAGTAAGCTGGGACCGTAATAACCGCACCATCCAGCGCACTACCAAAGGCTATTTCGGCACGCCCGGCCAACTTGCGCAAGATTTCAGCCGACACCTGAATGGGGCTGACCAGACCAGCGGCAGTATTGATTTTTGGCATGCCGCCATCGTCGACAGCAAACTCGTAGGGCAACTGGGTACCAAAGGTTTTGATATCGGCGGTGCCACGGCCCATCAGGCGCTTAACCGAAGATAGGGTATTGAGCGGATCACTGAGACTGTGCTCGGCGGCTTCATGGCCGACACAGCTCACGCCCTCTCTGATGTAGTGAACCACAGAGGGCAGCATATCTCTGCCCTGCTCGTCTGGCAGCACCTCTGCCATACCGCTGCGCACGGTGGCTACCAATGAGTTGGTGGTGCCCAGGTCTATACCCACCGCATGCTTGCGCTGATGGGGTTGCGGCGACTGGCCCGGCTCTGAGATTTGCAGTAGTGCCACGGTTTATAGGTCCTCTAATTCGGCTTCAAGCTGTTCTATTTCATCGAGCAACTTGGCTGAAAATTGCATTTTGGCCACTGTATTAAAGGCCTGATCAAAATCAGATTGCTCATACTGGGCTTGAAACTGTTGTTGCTGCTCTACGTAGCTGCTCTCAACGCCGCTGCGAAGCAACTCCAGCGCTGCAAAAGGATCAGCACTGTCGCGCACATCAGACAGAGCCTCACGCAGCTCTATCTGCTGCATCAAAAAGGCGCCATCACTGGTGATATGACTCTCCTGACTGGCGTCGATCTGCTGTAACTCGAGGAGGTACTGGGCACGCTTTAGCGGAGATTTTAAGGTGTCGTAGGCCTGATTGATCAGCGCGGCGGCCTGCACGGCCAGGCGCTTTTCTGACTCACTGTGGCTGGCGTAGCGATCTGGATGAAACTCCTGTTGCAGCCTGAGGTACTTGCTCTGCAGCTGGCGGCCGTCTACCTGCCAGTCAACAGGGATAGCAAATATCTCAAAGAAGTCACTGGAAAGTTTCAAAGGCCATTCAACCTGTTTGCCGGAGTAAGCGCCGTGCGATTAGACGTGGAAACTCTCGCCGCAGCCGCATTCATCTTTTACATTGGGGTTTTTAAATTCAAAACCCTCATTTAAGCCTTCTTTGACATAATCTAGCTCGGTGCCATCGAGATACAGCAGGCTTTTGGGATCAATAATCAGCTTTACATCACCACATTGAAACACCTGGTCTTCGGCGGCGGCATCATCTACAAACTCCAGCACATAGGACAGGCCGGAGCAGCCAGTGGTGCGGACGCCGAGACGAATGCCCACACCTTTGGCGCGATGCTCAAGATGTTTGATCACATGCTGCTCTGCAGCCGGGGTCATGGTGATAGCCATTGATTAACTGTCCTGCTTTTCTCGTACGTCGCGCACTGCAGCCTTAATAGCGTCTTCTGCCAGTACTGAGCAGTGAATCTTTACCGGGGGCAGTGCCAGCTCTTCGGCAATTTCGGTATTTTTGATCTGCTCTGCATCGTCAATGCTCTTGCCTTTCACCCACTCGGTTAGCAGTGAACTGGAGGCAATGGCTGAGCCGCAGCCGTAGGTCTTAAACTTGGCATCTTCGATAATACCGTCGTCGTTAACCTGGATTTGCAGACGCATTACGTCGCCACAGGCCGGTGCTCCTACCATACCAGTCCCAACGTTTTTAGAGCTGTCATCCAGCTTGCCAACGTTGCGTGGGTTTTCGTAATGATCAATAACTTTATCACTGTAAGCCATTTTATGACTCCTAATTAAAAAACCTTAGCGGCGGCGCTAATTAGTGCGCGGCCCATTCTACGGTGTCCAGATCCACACCATCTTTAAACATATCCCACAGGGGCGACAGTTCTCGCAATTTCTCAACCGCATGGCGCACCTTGGCAATAGCATCGTCGATATCCTGCTCTGTGGTATAGCGGCCAATACTAAAGCGGATTGAACTGTGGGCCATCTCATCATTGAGACCCAGAGCGCGCAGCACATAGCTGGGCTCGAGACTGGCAGAGGTACAGGCAGAACCTGAAGATACCGCCAGATCGCGCAGAGCCATAATCAGTGATTCACCCTCAACAAAAGCAAAGCTGATATTGACGATACCAGGCACATGCTGGTCTTGAGAGCCATTGAGATGGACTTCTTCCATATCGGAAACCCCTTCCCAAAGTCTGGTGCGCAGTGCTTCGATGCGCGCGGACTCCTCGGCCAGATTCTCAAAGCCCAGCTTGAAGGCCTCGCCCATGCCCACAATCTGGTGTGTGGGCAATGTGCCAGAGCGCATACCGCGCTCATGGCCACCACCGTGCATCTGCGCCTCGATACGCACACGAGGCTTACGCCGTACAAACAGAGCACCAATACCTTTGGGGCCATAAATCTTATGGGCCGAGAATGACATCATATCCACATTCATGGCTTCTACATCAATGGGTGTTTTGCCCGCACTCTGAGCCGCATCTACATGGAAAAATACTTTGTTCTCACGGCAGATGGCGCCTATGGCTGCGATATCATTGAGCGTTCCCAACTCATTGTTCACATGCATAATGGAGACAACCGTGGTGCCCTCGCGGATCGCGTCCGCCACCATCTGCGGTTGAATCAGACCATTGGTATCTGGCTCCAGATAGGTTACTTCCCAACCTTCTCGCTCCAGCTGGCGGCAGGTATCCAAAACCGCCTTATGCTCAATCTTTGAGGTGATAACATGCTTGCCTTTGCGCTGGTTGAAATGCGCGCAGCCTTTGATTGCTAGGTTATTGGCTTCGGTTGCACCACTGGTCCAGACAATTTCGCGGGGATCGGCGCCAATCAGAGTCGCCACATCGTTGCGAGCATCCTCAACCGCGGCCTCAGCCTGCCAGCCAAATACATGGGAGCGAGACGCGGGGTTGCCAAACTGACCCGTGGGGGTCAAAAACTGCATCATTTTATCTGCAACAGCCGGGTCTACCGGTGTTGTGGAGGCGTAGTCCAGATAAATGGGAAGGTTCATTAATTACTCCAAATTCAGCAGGCGCCCGCCTGCAAGTTGTCATCTATCACCAGCAACTGATCGACCTGACGCTGGGCTATAGATTGTACGTTTCGTTTGGCCACCAGATCAGCCAGACTAATGCCGCTGAGAAATCCGTGAATCTCTTTACTGAGATCGCTCCATAATGTGTGAGTCAG
Organism: Porticoccaceae bacterium; assembly: GCA_049623265.1. Classification (GTDB taxonomy): domain Bacteria; phylum Pseudomonadota; class Gammaproteobacteria; order Pseudomonadales; family Porticoccaceae; genus HTCC2207. The sequence continues at coordinate 287 of JBMZST010000061.1, read as the reverse complement.
ACAGATCTCACCCCCCTGACAGTCACCTTTTCCCTGGCAGTTGGTGGTGTCTATGGATTCATTGACTGCATCAATAATTTGCGCCACAAAAATTCCACTGCTGGCCCGACCCAAATGATAACCACCACCAGGGCCGCGAACACTTGAAACCAGGCCAGACTGACGCAAGCGCGAGAATAGCTGCTCCAAATAAGACAGCGAAATAGACTGCCGCTCGGAGATATCTGCCAGGGAAATCGGCTTGTCTTGAGCGTGCAGTGTCAAATCGAGCATTGCGGTCACTGCGT
>JBMZST010000060.1:0-7968 GCA_049623265.1 Porticoccaceae bacterium | reverse complement strand
ATTTCTCTGGCGACTAGCCCTATCGCTCAATATATCGCCCTCAATCTCAAGCCCCTGCGGGATTTCTTTTTGATACTGTTCTTTTTCTCCCTGGGTGGCGCCTTCGACCTCTCACTGATACCTCATATACTGGTGCCGGTATTAGTGCTGGCCACCGCTATGCTGTTGGTAAAGCCGGTAATCTACCAATTCTTACTGGCCAAAAGCGAGAGCAAAGCCCTGTCCTGGGATATTGGCTTTAGGTTGGGTCAAAACAGCGAGTTTTCGCTGCTGATTGCCTACCTGGCTTACAACACCCAGTTAATTGGTAATAATGCCTCACACCTGATCCAGGCCGTTGCCATTGTCACTTTCCTGGTCTCTAGCTATATAGTGGTAATCAACTTCCCCAGCCCGATCGCCATCAGCAGTCGTCTGCGCCGCGACTAGCCCTGTACTAAGTATTCACTGGGGTTTAACAGGCGTTCGACTGTTATAAACGCTTTATAATTAAGTTGACGACACCGGATTAAAAAGCTATCTTAAAAATGCATGTATGTCGCGCCACAAGCGGCCTGCTCGCTTTGGTCCTAGCCTAAAAAATAAACAATACAAAATATAAAAAACAGGATTACCCCAATGGTTTATACCCAGATAGATAATCAATCCACTAGAAAGACTCCATTTAAGCAATCACTACTCGCGGCAGCTGTTGCGATCAGCTTTACAGCGCCATCTGTCTCTGCTGAAACCCAAGCAATGGATGAGATCCTAATCACTGCATCAAAGCGTGAACAGACCCTACAGGAGACACCCATAGCGGTGTCTGTGGTCACCAGTGAAGCCGTGACTAGAGCCAGCGTGTCAAATATCAGCGACCTCCAGGTTATTTTGCCCTCGCTGCGAGTGACCACAGTACAGACATCCTCCGGCCAAAACCTCAATATTCGGGGCTTCGGTAACGGTAGTAACAATATTGGTATAGAACCTTCTGTCGGCGTATTTATCGATGGTGTCTACAGGTCACGGGCAGGCTCCCAGATTGGTGATTTGCCCCGACTAGAGAGAATTGAGGTGCTCCGCGGACCACAGAGTACATTGTTTGGTAAGAACGCCTCGGCTGGGGTATTGAGCATTGTCACTGCGGCACCATCTTTTGAGACACAGCGCAGTCTAGAGGCTGAGTTTGGCAACTATAACTTGCGCAAGTACAAAGGCTATGTCAGCACTGGCCTCACAGACAACCTAGCGGTCAGCCTGTCTGGTGGCATGAGCGATCGAGATGGTTACAGTGAAAGATTAGTGGGTGAAGGTGCGCTGGGTGATCGTGATCGCTGGAATCTGCGCGCCCAGGCCCTATGGGAAGCCACCGATAATGTCAGCGTAAGACTGATCGCTGATAAGAGCGAAATTGACGAAGTCTGCTGTGCGGTATCCAACGTAATCAATGGACCTTCGGCTTTAGCTATTGGCGCGCTCGGTGGGCTGGTACTGGATGATAGTGATCCTTTTGCTTACGAATCAGCTGTCTCTGTGGATCCTTTCAATAAAATCGAAGACAGTGGCCTGTCAGCTCAGATTGATATCGACTACGAAAACTTCACTGTCACCTCCATCACCGCACATCGCACCACAGAGGGCTCAAGTGGCGGCGACGTGGATTTCACCAGCCTGGATATTGTAAAAACAGGCGGTGCTTCCGAGATTAAAACCTTTACCCAAGAACTGCGCATTACCTCTAATACCGACAGTGCGCTGAGCTGGATGGTGGGTGGTTACTATTTTGATGAGAGTATTGAACAAACCGGTTATACAGATTTTGGTGACCATATCAGAGCCTATGCCGATGTCTTGTTCGGTGGCCCTGCGGCAATTGCCGGTGCAGAGCTATTTTCTGGTTTGGCACCTGGCTCGGCATTATCAACGGATATTATGACCGGCATGGGATTTGAGCAAGAAAACGAAGCCTATTCCGTGTTCGCCACATTGGACTACGCCTTTAACGACCAGTTGACCGGCACCATTGGTATGAACTACACCAATGATAAAAAAGAGGTCGCTGCCTACAATACCTTCAACAACGACGTTTACTCAAGAACCGATCTAAATGTCACACTGGCAGGTACTCCACTGGCGCCCTTTATCCCTGCATTGCAGGGCCTGCAGTTTAGACCACTGTTTTTGGACTACCCCAATGTGGTTGAGGACGGCAAGTCCGACGATAGCAAAACTACCTGGACTGCCCGTCTAGCCTATCAGGTCAACGATAATATCAACGTCTATATGACTGCTGCGACTGGCTTTAAATCTACGTCCTGGAACCTGGGTGGAGATGCTCGTCCATTCGCCGCTGACCAGCAGGCGCTGAGTGATGCAGGGCTATTGCAGGTCAACCAGACTTTCGGTACCCGCTATGCAGAACCAGAAAAAGCCGAGGTTTTAGAACTGGGTATCAAAGGGCAATTTGATCGTGCATCATTCAATATTGCGATCTTTGACCAGTCTATTGAGGACTTCCAGGCCAACGCGTTTAATGGCACAGGTTTTGTACTTTCGAATGCGGGTAAAGTCTCTTCCGAGGGTATTGAGTTTGATGTCACCTATGCGGCGACAGACTCTTTAATACTGAATCTCGCCGGTACCCTCATGGATCCTATCTATGACTCCTATGTCGGCGCCTCTGGTTTGGGTGGTGCACCTGTAGACCTGTCTGGCGAGGAACCCTCGGGCATCTCTAACAGCAACTTCACTGGCTCAATCACCTACCAGTTCAGCCTGAATGGTGGTATCGAAGGCTATGTGCGCACTGACTATATCCACGAGAGCAAAACCAGAACTGCGACCAATGTTCCGGAAAATCTTACTCGTGAAGTGGGCACACTGGGCCTGAGTGCCGGACTGGAATTCTCCAATGGTCTCAATATGAGACTCTGGGGCCGCAATATAAACAACGACGAATACTTTACCGGAGCATTCCCCGGGGTGGTTCAGGCGGGGACATTCAATATCTTCCCCAATGAGCCGCGTATGTACGGTGTAAATCTTACCTACACCTTCTAATACGCAGCATTCTGTTGTGCAACGGCGGTGGGCCTCTGGTCCATCGCCGTTTTGCGTTTAGGAGTCCACAAAGGATAAACCGCCCGGCGCGCCGACAATTTTCTGCTATCCTGATATTGATCAGTTGATTAATGGTCTAGGGTCAGAGACCTTGCATAAACCGCAGAGACAACAGGATGTCTAGCAACTATGAATCAAACTTCCATGGCCCAGAGCGCCGCCAGCAAAACCAGTCTCGCCAGCGAACTGGCGCACACCGACGTTACCGAGTACAGCATCAGCACCAACCTGTCCTCCGAGCTCCGAGTGGGCACCCTTGCATACTTCAGCATACAGCAGGAATTTAGCCGTATCTGCAAAGCCATCAAGGCTCAGCAACCGCTTCAGGTTGAGCGCCTAGAGCCCCTACTCAAAGCCCTGGTAGACAGCATTATCCGCAACCCTGCCGCCGGCGTGTGGCTGGCACGTCTTAAAAGCAAGAGCAGCTACGCCCATCGCCACTGTATTTCCTGCGCCATACTCTGTGCGGTAATGGGCCGCCAGCTCGGATTTGATATGGAATCTATACAGCGGCTCAGCCTTGCCGGTCTTTTTATGGATAGCGGCAAGTTACTGCTGCCTGATTCACTGCTGCGGAAAGTGGGATCCCTCAACACAGATGAGCAACAAGAGACGCGCAGACATACCGCCTTGGGACTTCAAGCAGTCGCCAGTACAACACTGCCAGAGGAGGTACTTCAGGTAATACGTCATCATCACGAGCGCTTTGATGGCAGTGGCTACCCCGATCAACTGCGGGGAGCAGAGATACCCCTATTCGCCAGAATCGCCGGTATAGTCGATTGCTACGACGCGATGACTAGTCCCAGGTACTATGCCACGCCCATAGCCCATTCCGAAGCCATCATGAAGCTAGCGGGCTGGCGTAAAACACTGTTTCAAAAAGAACTGGTCGACACCTTTATTCAGGCTATTGGTCTCTATCCCCCTGGCTCACTGGTCGAATTAACCAGCGGCGAGGTGGCCGTCGTCAGTGATTTCCGCGTCGGTATGGGCAGGAAGCCCGAGTTAACCGTTATTCTAGATGCCAACAAAAAACGCCTGTCGCGGAAAAAAGCTCTCCGGCTAACCGGCAAAGAGGGCAATATAGATATCGCCAAAAACCTGCCACCGGATGCCTATAATCTGGACCCGGAGGCGCTATTCTAGAATTCTAGCGCTGGACCAACTGGGATTTACTTGGCCTTTAAATCTGCTTGTGTGAGTCTTGGGTAAGACGGGTCCACCATTTAACCAGCAGGCGATCAGCGCTCTCCTCCGCGGCAATACCCAGACGCTGGTGCAGCTTCTTCTTGTGCACATAGGCCACTTCGTACACATCGGCCTCCTGAATACGCGATACTAAATACTCATCACTGGTCTGCACATCATCGACCATACCCATTTCCACCGCCTGAGAGCCATACCAGGTTTCGCCTGTGGCTATCTTCTCTATATCCAGCTTTGGTCTTCGCGCAGATACATGGGCTTTAAACAGGCTGTGCACATCTTCCAGGTCCTCAACAAACTTTTTGCGGCCCTTTGCCGTATTTTCACCAAACATGGTCATGGTGCGCTTGTATTTACCTGCAGTAAGAATCTCGTAATCCACGTCGTGCTTCTTCAGCACCTTATTAAAATTGGGTAACTGTGCAACTACCCCAATAGAACCAATAATGGCGAAAGGCGCGGCTAGAATTTTGTCGGCCACACAGGCCATCATATAACCGCCACTGGCAGCCACTTTGTCGACACAGACAGTCAAGGGTATCTGGGCCTTGCGAATGCGATCCAGCTGGCTGCTGGCCAACCCATAGCTATGCACCATGCCACCGGGGCTCTCCAGCTTAACCAGCACCTCATCATTGGCTGTGGCCTGAGTTAACACAGCGGTTACTTCTTCGCGCAGATGACTGGTGGCCGAGGCGCTGATATTGCCATTAAAGTTAAGTACAAAGACCCGGCTCTTAGGGGGTGTTTCTTCGGCCTCTTCGGTGGTTTTGTTGGCTTTCTTACTGTGCTTTTTATCCAACTTGGCCTGCTTCTTTTTAGCCTTGTGGAGCTTCTTCTCTTCGGCTTTTTGCACGGCTTCGTCCATGGTGGCTATCAGCATGGCTTCGCTCATATCATTAAACTGCTGATTGAGCGGCGTGATTTCCAAATGCCCCTTTTCTGCCTGTTTGCTTTTCTGGCTGGCACCCGCCACCGAGGACACTATGATGACCAGGGCAATAACCACAGTCACGACCTTGGCTAGAAACAGCCCGTATTCCGCTAAAAATTCCAAGTCTTACTCCAATAAGATTCAAAGGGTAAATTATAGTTTAAATTGACTGAAGCTACTGCCTGGCAGCTGCCTCATCGACAAAATGTTTGATCAACCGACCGGACATAATAGTGGGCGGCGGCACATATTGGGGCAGCTCATCGTATCGACACCAGTGAGCCTCGCTGATTTCAACGCCGTCCACCACAATCTCATCGGTCACGGCATCGGCAATATATCCCAGCATTAGTTGCCCTGGATAAGGCCAGGACTGACTGCCTACATAGCGGATATTGGTAATTTCAACACCCACCTCCTCAAAAACTTCGCGATGCAATGCCTGCTCGGCACTCTCACCGGCCTCAATAAACCCAGCCAATGTACTAAACATACCATCGGGCCAGCTCGGCTGTCTGGCCAGAAGGCAGTGGTCACCTCTGGTCACCACCACAATAATACAGGGCGATATTCTTGGGTAATTGCTGATGTTGCAAGGTTCGCAGCGCATCGCATGCTCAGTGGCCGAAGAGGTCATCTCGTTGCCACAGCTACCGCAGAATTGGTGTTTGTCCTGCCAGTCCAACAGCTGCACAGCACGGCATACCATGGTGAACTCCTCGTCTCCGGACTTAGCCAGCAGACTGCGCAGCTCCACCGCATTGAAATCGGAGGCCGCCCTGGCATCCTCAGACAGCGCCCAGACCTGGCAGTCCACACCCTGCCACTGACCCAGTAGTAGCTTGCGCTCGCAGAAAAACTTTAACTGATCAGCCATCTCATAATCGATCAGCACTGCAGAACCCAAACCACCACCATTGGGCACCAGTATGTCACGGCCAATCACGGCCAGAACCCAGTGCTTTACTGTATTGAGTGGTTTGGGGTTGGCATGGAAACCATTGATAAACTGTAGACTGGACAACTGTATAACACCTTCTATTGGGGCTTTGTAAATGAGCGGTTTGAATAGCTCTAGCTAATACGCATATTGCTTGCAAACTGGCTGTGCTGCGGCTAAGGTTTATTCCTGATTTTGAGCAAGTCTAACATGAATAAACCCGTTGGACTGCCCGGTCTGTAGGACTATCAAATCTAATTACATAAACTTGAGGGATACTTCATGACACCTACTTTGCCACAGGCATTTAAAAAGAACTTTCTTGGCAATTCGCCCGGATGGTACGAAACGGCAATTATTGCGTTTCTCGTCCTAAACCCCATCTGTCTCTATCTCTTTGGCCCCTTCGTAACTGGCTGGATGTTAATTGGAGAATTTATTTTTACCCTGGCAATGGCCCTCAAGTGTTACCCACTGCAACCCGGTGGACTGCTGGCGATCGAAGCCATAGCCCTGGGCATGGCAAGCCCCGAGGCCGTCTATAAAGAAACCGTCAGCAACTTCCCAGTGATCATGCTGCTGATGTTTATGGTTGCTGGCATCTACTTTATGCGCGACATACTGCTGTTTACCTTTACCAAAATCCTGCTCGGGGTAAAGTCTAAAACCACTTTGTCATTCCTGTTCTGCTTCGCCGGTGCTGTCCTGTCGGCGTTCTTGGACGCTCTCACAGTCACTGCTGTCTTGATCACTATCTCGGTTGGCTTTTACTCGGTGTATCACAAAGTAGCCTCAGGTAAAAAAATTGTTGATGAAGACCATGATCATGGCAACGATGCGAGCCTAATCTCTAACCATCGCCAAAATCTTGAAGACTTCCGAGCCTTTCTGCGCAGCCTGATTATGCACGGTGCTGTGGGTACAGCACTAGGCGGCGTAACCACACTGGTAGGCGAACCACAGAACCTGCTAATTGCAGAGCGCGCAGGCTGGGAGTTTATGGAGTTCTTTATGCGTATGGCACCAGTGACCATGCCCGTGTTTGTTTGCGGTCTGATCACCTGCATCTTGCTGGAGAAATCAAAAATCCTTGGCTACGGCGCGACCTTGCCGGAAGCCGTCCGCCAGGTGCTTAAAGAATCCAGCGAACACGAAGACTCAAAACGCACCCAACAGGACAAAGCCGCCCTGATTACCCAGGCAGTTGTCGCTGGCATCCTGGTGCTGGCACTGGGCTTCCATATCGCCGAGGTAGGCGTTATTGGCTTGATGATTATCGTTCTGCTCACCGCCTTTAACGGCATTACCGAAGAACACCGTATCGGCCACGCCTTTGAAGAGGCCCTACCCTTTACCGCTCTGCTGGTAGTGTTCTTTGCCATTGTTGCCGTGATTCACGAGCAGCACCTTTTCTCACCAGTGATCGTCTGGGTACTGGCAATGGATGAAGCACTGCAACCAGGCATGTTTTTCCTGGCCAATGGATTACTATCAGCGATCAGTGACAACGTCTTTGTTGCCACCGTCTATATCAATGAAGTCCGCGCAGTACTGGATGCCGGCGATATCAGCCGCGAGCACTTCGACAAGCTGGTAATTGCCATCAACACAGGCACCAACCTGCCCAGCGTAGCAACCCCCAATGGTCAAGCAGCCTTCCTATTCCTGCTGACCTCAGCGCTGGCACCCCTGATCAGACTGTCCTATATGCGCATGGTGATTATGGCGCTGCCCTACACCGTAGTGCTCACCATAGTGGGACTGCTAGGTGTTCTCTACAACATTT
>JBMZST010000059.1:0-8140 GCA_049623265.1 Porticoccaceae bacterium | reverse complement strand
CTGGGGTGGTCTATACCGGGAATATCGGGCACGCGAGGCCTGATACCGGTGGCAACGATAATCTCATCAAAGCCTCGCTGTTCCAGCAGCGCTGGCTCTACTGGGGTATTGAGGCACAATTCAACCTGATTGAGTTCGAGCATGGTCTGGTAGTAGCGCAGGGTTTCATAGAATTCCTCTTTGCCGGGAATGCGCTTAGCCAGATTAAACTGACCGCCGATTTGGTCCGCCGCATCATACAGAGTGACTGCATGGCCACGCTGGCTGGCCACTGTGGCATAAGCCAACCCAGCCGGGCCTGCACCAATCACGGCAATCCGCCTGGCTATCTCTGTGGGGTTATAGTTCAACAGAGTTTCATGGCAAGCGCGGGGATTGACCAGACAACTCACTTTTTTGCCACCGAAGGTATGGTCTAGGCAGGCCTGATTGCAGGCGATGCAGGTATTGATCTCCCGTTCGCGGCCCTCAAAGGCTTTGATGGCAAAGTCAGGATCCGCCAGCATGGGTCGCGCCATAGAGATCAGGTCGGCCTCGTCTTGCTGTAGTACCTGCTCTGCGACATCTGGCATATTGATGCGATTACTGGTGATCACGGGCACCGATAACTCTTTGCGCAGACGCCCAGTCACACCGGTAAAAGCCGCTCGCGGCACCATGGTAGCAATGGTGGGTACGGCGGCTTCATGCCAGGTGAAATGGGTACTAATAATGTTGACGCCGGCTTTTTCCATCTCTTTTGCCAGTGTGACTACCTCTTCCCAGGACATGCCACCTTCAATCATATCCATGGCGGCAATTCGGAAGATCAATATAAAATCTTGACCTACCACAGCGCGAATACGCCGAATGACCTCCAGCGGAAAACGCATTCTATTTTCGTAACTACCGCCCCATTGGTCCTCGCGCAAATTGGTTTTTGCCACCAAAAATGTACTGAGCAAATAGCCCGCCGAACCAATGACTTCGACACCGTCGTAACCGGCTAGCTTGGCCATCTGGGCGCAGTTAACAAAGTCATCCAGTTGTTTTTCAATGCCTACTTCGTCCAGGGCATTGGGCGTGAGCTTTGAAATACGTGACTTTACCGCCGAGGGAGCCACCAGATTTTCATCTTTTGATAGCGCCCCCAGATGCAGTATCTGCATGCAGATTTTGACCTCTGGATCAACTGCATGCACCGCATCAGTGACCTGCCTGTGTTGCTCTGCCTGCTCTCTGGTTGCCAGGTGCGAACCACCGGATGTGGCCTCAATATTAGGTGCAATACCTCCGGTAATAATCATGCCGACACCGCCTTTGGCTCTCTCTGCAAAGTAGGCTGCCATGCGCTCAAAACCGTTTTCCGCTTCCTCTAGCCCTGTGTGCATAGAGCCCATAAGGATACGATTTTTTATCTGGGTAAATCCCAGATCAAGCGGGCTAAAAAGTTTAGGGTAAACGGGATGGGCCATAGGTTTCTCAAACAGGGTATTTGCCAAAAACACGGGTTAACAGAATACTCACTCCTCCTTGGCTGTGAACACTAACGGAAACGATAGTGCTGAAAAACCTGTAGGTCACAGGGGTTTGCCGCCTATCTTGAGCGCGCTATCTATTTTTATAGCCACATTAATCGTTAAAACATGTAATAAAGCACACAGGAAATTTGATCACTGGGGTAATAAAAATGAGTTCAGATAAAAAAATCGCAGAAATGCTGGATATGCAAGAGGTAAAGTCCATCGCTCACCGGTTTGCCAGAGGGCTGGATCGCTGTGATCGGCAGATTATTGAATCCTGTTTTCACGAAGATGGAATGGACGACCATGGCTTTTTTAAAGGCAGCGCAGCAGAGTTTTGCGACTGGGTAATGAAAGAACTGGAAAAATTCTCCGTTTCACAGCACCTGATCACCACACAGAATGCTGAAATCAATGGCAACTCGGCAATGTGCGAAAGTTACTTTTATGCCTACCATCTAATGCCAACACCCAATGGCGATAAGGATGTTATTGCAGCGGGACGCTACCTGGATACCATGGAAAAACGTGACGGAGAATGGAAAATCACACTGCGCCTGGCTGCCTTTGACTGGAACAAAATTACCGATGCGGCACCGCTACCCTCTCCAGAAAATGATCCTCGCACTGTGGGAGCAAACTCTTCTGCGGACGCTTCTTACGCGGCATTTGCCAATATTCGAAAGTAATTTGGAGGCACATGATATGAAAACACCTACCCATAGTATTGCGATACAAAAAGCCTGGATAGTGACTGATATAGAAGAAGCGGCAAAACAGTGGTCGGCGGCTTTAAGCATAGGCCCTTTTTATGTGGCCGAATACAGCCCAGCAGTGTTTGGCGATATCAGCTACAGAGGTGAGCCGGGCAAGCTGCATATGAAAACTGCTATCGCCTATGCTGGTGATATTCAAATTGAGCTGGTTGAGCCTGTGGGGGTTTACCCCTGCGCCTACTTCGACAGCATAGCGCCTGGGTCTACAGGGTTTCATCATCTCTGTTACTGGACCGAGGATATAGAGGCGGATCTAGCCCATTATGAGGCCCAGGGATTTGTCGCAGCCAATCTGGGACAGATGGCTGGCGGCGGTGCTCGCTTTGCCTATATCGATGCCACTGACTCCCTCGGCTGCATGATTGAATTACTGGAACGAGCCGAGGGTACCGAGCAGCTATTTAATAGCTGGAAGGAGAGCGCCAAAAACTGGCGCCCTGGCGACCCGGCAATTATCCATCTCTAAATCAGATTACTGAGTCATCTGGGCTCCAGGCTCTGGGCATTGTCGATGCCGCTAAATAACAACTGCCGGGGCCCGTTATATAAATCGCAACTTACTTTAATAGGATAAAAAAATAGGATAAAAAAAATGGCTGACGCTTACATCATTGACGCCTGTCGCACCCCCAGGGGTATCGGAAAGATTGGCAAGGGCTCCCTGGCCCATCTCCACCCCCAAAAGCTTGCGGCAACTGTGTTAGAGGCCCTGGCTGAGCGCAACAACCTCAATACTGAAGATGTCAATGACATTATCTGGGGCTGTAATAACCAAACAGGCAAACAGAGTGCAGATATGGGTCGCATGGCCGCTCTGGATGCGGGCTATTCGATTCAGGCTTCAGGGGTTACCCTCGACCGCTTCTGCGGATCTGGTATCACCTCTGTCAGCCTGGCTGCAGCGCAGGTTATGTCTGGTATGGAAGATCTGGTGATCGCTGGCGGCACCGAGATGATGAGCTACACCGGCTCCATCAAAAATACCGGGGATAGCTACCCATTGTTTGACCGTGGCAACCTGTCTCTGCGGGAGAAACATCCGCAATCCAATCAGGGCATTTGCGCCGATGCTATTGCCACTCTTGAGGGTATTGATCGAGAAAGCCTAGATAATTTAGCCGTTGTCTCTCAACAGCGGGCTGAAAGGGCCATTCAGGAAAACCGCTTTGCTGGCTCACTGGTGCCAGTGCACAACGAGGACGGCACTGTAGCGCTGGACCGCGAGGAATTTCCGCGACCTGGTACCAGCACCGAGTCTCTGGCAGGACTTAACGCCGTATTCGACCAATGGCGAGATATGGCTGTAGACGATAGCGGTCAGACCTTCGGCGGGCTAATAGAGCAGGTTTATCCTCAACTCACAGAATGGGATCACGTACACCATGCGGGCAATAGCTCTGGCGTGGTCGATGGCGCCGCCGCCCTGTTACTGGCATCCAAGGATTATATGGAAAAAACCGGGTTAAAAGCCCGGGCTCGAATTGTGGCCACCGCCAATATGGGCGACTGCCCCACCCTGATGCTCAATGCCCCTGTCCCTGCGGCAAAAAAGGTCTTGGCCAAAGCCAATCTCAATAAAGAGGATATTGATGTCTGGGAGATCAATGAGGCCTTTGCGGTAGTGGCAGAGAAATTTATTCGCGATTTAGATCTGGATCGGGACAAAGTCAATATTAATGGCGGCGCCATGGCCCTGGGACATCCCATTGCCGCCACGGGTTCAATTCTGATTGGTACAGCCCTGGATGAACTGGAGCGTTCTGGTGGTCGTTATGCTCTGATCACCATGTGCGCAGGCGGTGGCATGGCACCAGCGATTATTATCGAGCGAACTTAACACCTAATAGGGCTGGGTGGTCAATAGACACCCCAGCCCATTGTTCATTAGCCGCTATTTCGCCGACCCTTTCAGACTGAAGTAAGCTCGGTTGATAAAGCCACTGTTATCACCCAGTTTCGCATCGAAGTCTGCGGTAGGTTTAGCCGCAAAAACCTCATCAAGAGAAGCACCGTCCTCTATTAATGCTGCGATTCGTCCTCGCAATGTAACCAGCATATCTCTGTAGGCAACCAGCGATTTATAGTCCGTCACCTGCCCATGGCCTGGTATCACCACGGTGTCTGCGTTGATGCGCTTAAGCACCTCAGAACAGAACTTAATGGTGCCATCCAGGCTGCCACCATTGCCCACATCAATAAAGGGATAGCCGGCGTTGTTGTAAACATCGCCCAGATGAATCACATTGCTCTCTTGAAAATAAACCGCAGCATCACCAGTGGTATGGGCAGGTCCAAAGTGCCAGAGATTAATGGTCTGACCATTGAGATGGAATTGCATGTCCTGGTTAAAAGTTATGTCAGGCAGCGCAGTTTTTGGATAGGCCTTCTGCTCGTAGCTGGCCACCACCATATTAATTTTGTGATCCCCCTGCATCATCTTGCGGGAGTTCTCCTGAGCCACTAGCCATGTGCCCTTGGGACCCAGGGCCAAATTACCCTCAGCATGGTCGAAGTGCCAATGGGTAGTTACTGCAAAATCAATGGCATCGCCACCTAGATCAGCGATCGCTTTTTCTATTTTTGGCATCAACTGGGGGAACTGGTCATCAATAATAAAGACTCCATCCTCACCAATACTGACACCTATATTGCCGCCCAAGCCAAACAGCACCGCAATGCCGTCATCAATTTTTTGATGGCTGATCTGTGCGCTTTCCATATCCCAACCAAATGCCGTCATGAGGCTGTCCATTGTCATGGGCTCAGGGCCGTCCTCGGCCGAATGAGCATAACCGAGACCAGGCAATAAGAGAGCAAAGACAAGCAAAAATACTTTCATAGGGTACTCCGCTGACATTAAGTCTATAAATGAATTTCGAGTATAGCTCTTTTCGCTGGGTCCGCTACGGCAATTGGGCTAGCAGTTTTGACCAGTAGATTAGCCTATGAAACCGGGCCTAAGTGTCTAACTCAGCCAATTGAGCGCAGATATGGGGTGCCGCCTGATACAGACAGGAGTAATGTGACAGCCCCTGCATAGGCTGCACAAGGGCAGCGGAGGGCATTTTCTCGGCAAGAACAGATGCCATGGATAATGGCGACCAGTTGTCCTCAGTACCATGCCAGAGGGTAACGCCTGAGCTGTAGCCATCAAAATTAGCAACCCAATTAACATAGTCTTGGATACCTCTTTTATAGCCGGCAGCATGCTTGCGGAAGCACTGCTGCATTACTGCGCTGATACTGCCTCTGAATCCAGGCTGCTTTATCAGCGCACTGTCACCACCCAAAGCACTGGCAAACAGCGTTCTGACCAATAGGCCGGGCGCCATGCGTGCCATAACGACCTGGCACTGGGTCAGCAGGGAAAACATAGCTGGCTGATTCTTTGCTAGCTTAAACACAGCACCCCCTGCCATATGATCAATAAAGTCACCAGAATCTAACGGCGCTGCGGCTGAGACCAGATGTGTATAGCGAACCTGAGTCGCCAGTAATTTAGCCACCTCAAGGGCGACCTGAGCACCAATAGAAAAGCCAATAATAGCTGTGGGCTGGCTGCCCAGGACTCGCTTAATCTGCTGGGCCAGCTGTTGATAATAGTCTTCAGCAGACAGGGTACTGTCTGCGGCAAAACGATCGAAACAGATAAGCCTTAAATGGTGATCTTTGGCATAGCTGTCGAATACAGCGCCCTCCTCGGGAGAGCCGGGGGCGCCATGAAAATACACCACTGGCTGACCATTGCTGTCGCCATATTCAACGTAGTCCACTGATTACTCCAAAATCTGATACTGTCTGACAGGCCGTCAGAAAAAAGACACGGCCCTTATGTTAACAGGATAAACAATTTCTATCTGCCTTGTAATGTAACCTTTACTTCCCTTCTTATTGGTGGTAATTTAGCACTTCACTTAAATCAAAGAGAAATGTTATGGGCGAGTTAGTACCAGTTATTGGCGTAATGACAGGGATTATTGTTCCAGTGGCCGTATTTATTTGGCTTTACTCAGACGAAAAAAATAAAAGAGCTGCAGTTATCGAGATAGCTAAAAATCTGGATGATCCCTCCAAGGTGGAAGAGTTGGTCGCTATTTTTGACGAAAGGAAAAAAGAACCTATAGACTATCGCCGCGGTGGTGTAATCACCCTGTTTGTGGGCATAGGTATCTATCTTCTTGGCGTCAATGCAATGGGCGGCTTCTTTGAGGCTGTAGGCTGGCTGGTGGGTACAATAGGCATAGGCGTGCTTATTGCGGGGTATCTCTATCCTAACACCAGTGCAGAGTTGACCAATGCCGTCGAGAAATTTGAAGAGAAATAATCTGTGGGCAAACACCACAAAAAACTTTTAAATAATCTTGAAGACCTCAGAAAAGCTGCTGGCCTGACGCAACAGGAGTTATCAGAAAGCGCAGAGGTCTCAAGAAAAAGTATTAACGCCATTGAAAATGGCGTCTATGTCCCCTCGACCGTCCTGGCATTAAAGATTTCCGAAACCTTAAATTGCTCGGTTGAAGACCTGTTTCAGCTGCCCTAAGTCTATTTATCACCATAAACCGCTGTATTTAGGTTGCCCACTCCTGCCAAACACTAAAACCGGCGCTGCAATTCCACCAGTTGACTCCAACTAACCGAGACGTTAGCCTAATATTATTGATAATATAGTCAATAAATATATTTAGACTCATAACCAGACAAATCGCTAGAAGACGCGATCTAGACGGCACTTATACCTAGATTCTCTCATACCCAAATAGAACAAAAAGAGATTTAATTGATGAAATACCTAATAAGATTTATTGGCAGTCTTCTGTTGCTTCTGGTGGTGATCGCAGGGGCAACCTACGCCTATCTGGCGCCAGAGAGTAAACCAGCCCCTGAGGCATCCAGTAACAGCCTGGTCAGCCTGGATACCGGAGACATTATTGGCTATCAAAACAGTCTTGGCGTGTCGGTATGGCGAGGCGTACCCTTCGCTCAGCCACCAGTTGGCGACTTGCGCTGGCGGGCTCCACGACCTGCTCTTCCCTGGGAAGGTCAGAGAGAGATGCTAGAGGCTGGCCCCCATTGCGCCAATCAGGCCAACAATACGTCATTGGACAACAACCTTATCAATGGCAGCGAAGACTGCCTGTATCTCAATGTCTATGCGCCTGAAAATGCCAAAGACCTACCGGTGATGTTTTGGATACATGGCGGGGCCAATAACGGAGGCACAAGTAATCACCCAATGCTGGACGGGTCGCAGCTGGCCTCTCAATATGATGTGGTGGTGGTCAGTATTAACTATCGCTTGTCGGCTTTTGGCTGGCTGTCTCATCCTGCGCTTCGCGCCAATGCCGAATTGCCCGAAGACCTGTCCAGTAACTTTGGCACATTGGATCAGATTGCAGGCCTGAAATGGGTACAGCGCAATATTAACCAATTTGGCGGCGATGCCGGCCGAGTTACTATTTTTGGTGAATCTGCCGGTGGTTGGAACGTTATGGCACTGATGGCCTCCCCCCTGGCAAAAGACCTGTTTCATGGTGCCATTGTGCAAAGCGGGGGCCTGGATATTGAACCCCTTCATCGGGCTGAAAACTTTATAGAGGACAACGGCCATGATCACAGCTCGCGGGAATTAATCAACCAACTGCTGGTGTCCGAGGGCAGAGCCTCTGACCGGGAAAACGCAAAAGAATTGCAGACCAGCATGACCGCAGAATCCCTGGCCGATTATTTGCGCAGCAAGACTACCGCCGAGATATTTAAAGCCTTCCGCAGTGAGACCGGTGGCAAGGTGTTTAGAAGCTTGGACCTAATTGGCGATGGTATTGTCTTGCCTGAGGCTATTGCCTCCGAGGAACTCTTTGCTGA
>JBMZST010000058.1:0-8141 GCA_049623265.1 Porticoccaceae bacterium | reverse complement strand
TCTTTGGAGAACTCCAGCCGCGGTATTATCCGCTAATCTATGAAGACCTCACCTCAGGTCTTCGCCATCGTCGCTGGAGAAGCCTCTGGCGATATCCTGGGGGCAGACCTGATCAGGGCACTGCGCCAACAGTTTCCCGAGGCGATTTTCGAGGGTATTGGCGGCCCTAAAATGCAAGCCGAGGGCTTTCATAGTCTTTTCCAGATGGATCGCCTGTCGGTGATGGGTTTTGTTGAACCCCTGAAGCGGCTGCCGGAACTGCTGGGCATCAGGCGCAGCATTATTCGGCGTTACCGGGCTAATCCGCCGGCTGCATTTATTGGTATAGATTCGCCAGATTTTAATACTGGCATAGAGTTCAGACTCCGCCGCGCCGGTATTAAAACCGTGCATTACGTCAGTCCCTCGGTCTGGGCCTGGCGCCAAGGCAGAATCAAAAAAATCAAAAAGGCCGTGGATCTTATGCTCTGCCTGCTCCCTTTTGAAACCGACTTCTACCGTCAGCACAAGGTGCCAGTTCGGTTTGTGGGCCATCCGTTGGCCGGTCAGTTTCCTCAGCAACCGGACAGTCAGGCTGCCCGGAAAAAATTAGGTCTCGACTCGGCCAAGCCCCTGCTATGCATCATGCCAGGCAGTCGTTCCGGCGAAGTGGAATTACTGGCGGAGCTGTTTCTCGATGTGGCTCAGCAGGTGAAGTCGCGGTTGGATGCGGAGCTGCAACTGGTGATACCTGCAGCTAACCAGGCCAGGTGGGAGCAGCTAAATCAGATACTGGCCGCCAGACCAGAGGTCGACGTATGCTTGCTGCAGCAACAGTCTCACAGTGCTATGGAGGCCGCTGATGTGGTGTTGCTGGCTTCCGGGACCACAGCACTAGAGGCGATGCTGCTCAAGAAGCCTATGGTTATCAGCTACCGCCTGGGGGCCTGGACCTACAGGCTGGTTTCGCCCTTTATTAAAACCGCCTATGCCTCTATACCCAATTTACTGGCCAAGAAAATGTTGGTGCCGGAGTTTATTCAGGATCAGGCCACGCCAGAGAATCTGGTCACAGCCGTGATTGAATCCTTTGATAGCAGCGTGCAAAAACCGGTAATTGCAGAATTTGAGCAGTTGCACTCGCAGCTCCGACTGGACTCGGGAGCCCTGGCCGCCGCTGCTATTGCTGAGGTGGTTAGCCAGTGACAGCTCAGCGGTCATTAAAACCCTGGAAGCCCCCAGCTGGTGTTGTCAGGTTGGCTGGTGTGGATGAAGTGGGCCGCGGTCCTTTGGCGGGAGATGTGGTGACAGCGGCGGTGATACTGCCGGCCAAGCATCCTATCGAGGGCCTGGCTGACTCCAAAGCGCTGTCAGAGCGGCAGCGTGAAAATCTCTACAAAGATATTATGAGTCATGCCTCTAGTTGGTGTATAGGCCGTGCCTCGGTCGAGGAAATTGACCGTTTTAATATACTTCAGGCAACGCTTATGGCTATGCGGCGCGCGGTGATGGGGCTTAAAATACAGCCCGATTATATAGCTGTGGATGGCAATAGGCTGCCCCAGTGGGAGTATCGGGGGGAGGCCGTGGTCAAGGGCGATGGGCGTGTGGAAGTCATCAGTGCAGCCTCGATACTGGCCAAGGTGGTACGCGACAGAGAAATGCTCGAGATGGATGCAAAATACCCGGGTTATGGCTTTGACAGCAATAAGGGCTATGGCACAGCCCAGCATTTAGAGGCATTGCAGCGGCTGGGGCCAACGCCTATTCACAGGCGCTCCTTTGCTCCGGTAAGAGACGGATTGCAGCTGGAACAGTCAACGCTTTTTTGAGTGTCTATACGACTGCGAATAATTGCGCTCTCAGAGCGCTAAAAAACCAGTTAAGGCTTGAGTTAAAGGCGTTCAGGCTTTACATTCAAATCTATAAAAGCAATCAGTTTTTCAGGGGTAGACTTAGTGAATTACGCAGAGATCACAGGCTGGGGCAAATACGCGCCACCCCTGTTAATGACCAATGATGATATGGCACAAATTGTGGATACCAGTGACGAGTGGATTTTCTCTCGCTCCGGTATTCGCCGGCGCCACTACAGTCACGTATCTACCGGTGAAATGGGTTGGCTGGCAGCGGAGCGCGCACTGGCGGCAGCTGGGGTGGACGCCGCAGATATAGATCTGGTAATTCTGGGTTCGACCACGCCTGAGGAAATCTGCCCAAATACGGCGAGCTTTATTAAAAATAAACTGGGCGCGACCAAGGCTGCGGCATTTGATCTTAATTCTGCCTGCACCAGTTGGCTGTACGCTCTCAATGTGGCCACAGATATGATCAAGTCGGGTTCGGTGAAAAAAGCCCTGGTGATAGGCTCCGAGCGCATCAGTCTGGCGATGGATTGGAGCAAGCGCGAGTCCTGCTTTTTATTCGGTGACGGTGCCGGCGCTGTAGTGATTGAGGCCTCTGATCAGCAGCTAGGTCTGTTGTCCGCCCATATGAGCTGTGTCCCGGACAGTCGCGAATGTCTGCATTTGCCCAGCTGGGGTATGTCGCCCATGCACCTGACGGGCGATATTCATGTGTCGCTTAATTTTGAGGGCCAGGAAATATTTAAGAGCGCCGTCAAAGGCATGGCTGACAGCATTGCAGAAGTCCTTGAGCGCGAGGGTTTAAGCCCCAGTGATATAGACCTATTTGTTCCCCACCAGGCCAATGTGCGCATTATTCAGTCTCTGGCCAAGCGACTGGATTTCCCCATGGAAAAAATCGTGGTCTGTATAGATGAATATGCCAACACCAGTGCTGCAGCTATACCTCTGGCACTCTGTGATGCTCTGAGCGATGGCAGGGTCAAGCCGGGTATGACTATTTTGACCGCTTCATTTGGTGCTGGACTCACCTGTGGTGCAGGCGTGATTCGCTGGGGTCAGAGAGTAGAGCCTGTGGCCAGCTCTAGCGCGGAGATAGCGCCTTTTGAGGGCACGGTGTTTGATCTTATGAAAGACAGTTTTACCTATTACGGAGTTGATGCTCAGCACCTGTTATCTAAATGACCGCACAGTTCGTTCACCTTAGGCTTCATTCCGAATACTCCCTGGTAGATGGTTTAGTACGTATTAAACCTCTCGCCAATAAGGTAGCGGAAATGGGTATGCCGGCTGTAGCACTCACCGATTTCAATAATTTTTTTGGCCTGGTAAAGTTTTATAAGGCGGCCCAGGGAGCCGGCGTCAAGCCCATTTTAGGTGCAGACCTGCTGGTGCAGGATGAAACAGGTGAGGGTAATCCCACACAGCTGCTACTGTTGGTAGCCGACCAGGCTGGCTATCAAAATCTGACGAAACTCATTTCCCGAGCCTATCAGGAAGGCCAGCGTCAGGCTGTCCCCATGATTATGAAGTCATGGCTGGTTCAGCACAGTGATGGCTTGATCGCTGTCTCTGGAGGCCGTAGCGGCGATATAGGCATTGCTCTTATTTCTGGGCGCACCGCGGATGCCGAGCAGTTGCTACTGGAGTATATGCAGCTGTTCCCTAATAGATTTTATCTTGAACTGCAGCGTACCGGTCGCTCCGGTGAGGAAGATTATCTGCATGCAGCGGTCAATCTCGCCAGTCAGTATAGCTGTCCTGTGGTAGCAACCAACGATGTGCGTTTTATCGATGCCGACGAATTTGAAGCCCATGAGGCGAGAGTCTGTATTCACGAGGGCCGCACTCTGGATGATCCCCGTCGTGAGCGACGTTATTCGGAAAACCAATACCTGCGCAGTGCGGAGGAAATGGTTGAGCTTTTCTCTGATATTCCCGAGGCGGTGCAAAACAGCGTGGAGATTGC
Source organism: Porticoccaceae bacterium (assembly GCA_049623265.1). GTDB lineage: Bacteria > Pseudomonadota > Gammaproteobacteria > Pseudomonadales > Porticoccaceae > HTCC2207. Next base: position 4,328 of record JBMZST010000058.1, on the reverse strand, counting down.
CAAGCGCTGCACACTGGATTTGCGTCTGGGGGAATATTTTCTGCCAGACTATCCCATCCCTGAGGGGATGACCATCAATGAGTTCTTTATCAAACTCTCGGAAGAGGGCTTGGAACAGCGACTAGCCAAGCTGTTTGATACCCAGGCTGAAGACTTTGCCGACAAACAGAAAGTCTATGGTGAAAGGCTCAGATTTGAGCTGGATATCATTATCCAGATGGGGTTTCCCGGTTATTTCCTGATTGTTATGGACTTCATTCGCTGGGCCAAGGATAACCAGATTCCCGTGGGTCCGGGCCGAGGGTCGGGCGCCGGTTCGCTGGTAGCCTACGCATTAAAGATCACCGATCTAGACCCCATAGAGTACGACTTGCTCTTTGAGCGTTTTCTCAATCCGGAACGAGTATCCATGCCAGATTTCGATATTGATTTCTGTATGGAGGGGCGCGATCGCGTTATCGCCTATGTGGCCGAGCAGTACGGGCGCGATGCCGTATCCCAGATTGTTACCTTCGGTACCATGGCAGCGAAGGCTGTGGTACGTGATGTGGCCCGGGTGCAGGGCAAGTCCTATGGCTTGGCCGATAAGCTGTCTAAGCTGATTCCCTTTGAAGTAGGAATGACCCTGGAAAAGGCGGTGGAGCAAGAAGAGGAGCTGGCGGAGTTTCTCGGCCAGGATGATGAAGCCGCTGAAATATGGAGCATGGCGCTGCAGCTTGAGGGCGTGTCGCGCAACTGTGGCAAGCATGCGGGTGGTGTAGTAATTGCGCCCACGATTATCACGGATTTCTCGCCCCTGTACTGCGATGACACCGGCGGCGGGGTGGTTACACAGTTTGATAAGAACGATGTAGAGGAAGCTGGGCTGGTGAAGTTTGACTTCCTAGGACTGCGAACTCTGACCATTATCGACTGGGCAGTGCGCATGATAAACCGCACCCGTAGCGCCCGTGGCGAGGATTTACTGGATATAGAAAAAATACCTCTGGACGATGTGCCCACCTATGAAATGATGCAGCGGGCCGAGACGACCGCGGTGTTCCAGCTTGAATCCCGGGGCATGAAGGAGCTGATTAAAAAGCTCGGCCCTGACCGTTTTGAGGACATTGTGGCCCTGGTGGCGCTGTTTCGTCCTGGACCACTTCAGTCGGGCATGGTGGATGATTTTATCAATCGTAAAAAGGGCCGTGCCGAGGTTAGCTACCCCCATGCCCAGTACCAGCACGAATGCCTTAAGCCGGCTTTGGAGCCGACCTATGGCATTATTCTGTATCAGGAGCAGGTGATGCAGATTGCTCAGGAGATGGGCGGTTACACTCTGGGTGGCGCGGACTTGCTGCGCCGGGCCATGGGTAAGAAAAATGCCGCCGAGATGGCCAAGCAGCGGGAGCTGTTTACTCAGGGCGCTGTGGGCAAGGGCTTTGAGGAAGACCTAGCCTCCAATATTTTTGACCTGATGGAAAAATTTGCCGGCTATGGTTTTAACAAGTCTCACAGTGCCGCCTATGCCCTGGTGGCCTATCAAACTGGCTGGTTAAAAGCGCATTACCCGGCTGAATTTATGGCCGCGACTATTTCCTCGGATATGGACAAGACCGATAAGGTAGTGACCTTTATCGATGAATGTCGGGAGATGAAGCTTGACTTGCTGCCGCCCGATGTGAATCAAGGACAGTTCCACTTCAGCGTGGATGATCAGGGCCGCATTATTTATGGCTTGGGAGCCATCAAGGGGCTTGGCGAGGGACCGGTAGAAAACATCATTGCTGCCAGAACAGAAGGGGGACCTTTTGCCGACCTCTTTGACTTCTGTGCTCGGGTAGATGGACGCAAAGTAAATAAGCGCGCATTGGAGGCCATGATTCGCAGCGGCGCTCTAGATGAAATTGGCCCTCCCGGGGAGATGGGCTATCGCCGCGCAGTGATGCTGGCCGCCATGGACGAGGCGGTAAAGTTGGCAGAGCAGCATGCTCGCAACACCAGCAGTGGTATGGGCGATCTGTTTGGCGCCTCAGTGGTGGAGAGCGCCTCAGATATTAATTACAACAGTTACAATGGCGCACGAGCGCTCTCTGTGCGTGAGCGACTCAATGGTGAGAAGGAGACCCTGGGGCTGTATTTGACCGGACATCCGATAGACGAATACGAAGACGAACTGCGCTCGATGGTGCCTTATCGCATTGCTGATGTTCGCCCAGGTAAAGATAGTGTCACTCTGTCGGGCATGGTGGTCGGCATGCGGGTGATGAAAAACAAGCGTGGTGACAGCTTTGCTTTTATGACCATTGATGACAAAAGCGGTCGCATAGAGCTGTCAGTGTGGGCGGAGAAATTTAACGCCTACAGAGATATATTAACCAAGGATGCACTGTTGGTTATCCAGGGTGCGGTGGCTGAAGACAGTTTTACCGGTGGACTGAAAATGGTAGCCGAGTCTATACAGTCCATTTACGAGGCCAGGTGTAGCAAGCTTAATCGTTTGGAGTTATCCATTCTGCAAGCGGATAACGCCGAGGACTGGGTGGATAAGTTTCACGGTGCTCTGGGCGATTTTAAAGACGGCAACTGCCCGGTTACTGTGCAGTACTCAGTGCCCAGTGCCGCGGGGCAGCTGAATTTGGGTAGCCAATGGCTAGTGCAGCCCAAGGATGAATTAATCAATCGGCTGCGCGAAGATTTTGGTAAAAATAGCGTCACTCTGCACTATCATTAGAGTAACAATCACTTTGGCGCTGAACGTTATAGATGCTAATATGCGCGCCATCAACTGTCAGGGCATCCCATCCTATGAATTTAAATTATTTGTCTTTTGAGCAGCCTATTGCCGAGCTGGAGGCCAAGATTGAAGAACTGCATCTGGTAGGCAATGACAACGAGCTCAATATTGCAGAGGAAGTAGCCAAGCTGCGCGACAAATCTCATAAGTTAACCCAGAATATCTATTCTAAGCTGAGCCCTTGGCAAGTAGTGCAGGTCGCGAGACACCCTCAGCGCCCCTACAGCCTGGATTATATCCAGCGTATTTTTACCGACTGGGAAGAGATGCATGGCGATCGTCATTTCGGTGACGACAGCGCTATTGTAGGTGGTGTTGCGCGGCTTAATGGTCAGCCGGTGATGGTGATAGGCGAGGAGAAGGGGCGAGGTGTCAGTGACAAGGTTATGCGCAATTTTGGTATGCCCAAGGCTGAGGGCTACCGCAAAGCTCTACGTTTAATGGAGACCGCCGAGCGCTTCAAAATGCCTGTGTTAACTCTGATTGATACCCCTGGGGCCTACCCGGGAATCGACTCCGAAGAACGCAATATCTCCGAGGCCATTGCCCGTAATCTGGCGGTCATGTCTCGTTTAAAAACACCGATTATCTGCACCGTGATCGGCGAGGGAAGTTCCGGTGGAGCCCTGGCCATTGGTGTGGGTGACAAACTCAATATGCTGCAGTACAGCACCTATTTTGTAATCTCTCCCGAGGGCTGTGCCAATATCATCTGGAAGACAAGTGAGAAAGCCCCGCAGGCGGCTGAGGCCATGGGTGTAACCTCGGATAATCTCGAGAGCCTGGGCATTGTTGACGAGACCATCCCCGAGCCTCTGGGTGGCGCTCACCGCGATATTGAAGCCATGAGCAACACCCTGAAGACGCGCCTCAGCGAGCAGCTCGAAGAGCTGCAGGCAGTACCTTTGGACGAGCTGCTAGAGCGCCGCTACCAGCGCCTTATGTCCTATGGCAAGCCAGACTAACGCTGGCCGCTGAAGTCTAGCTCTCTTCAAGCAGTGATATAGCTGCCAGAGCCTCTGGGTCCTGAGACTTAAGCTTGTTGGCAATGTGATGCTGGAAGAAATAACGGAAGTCATCGGTCTTGTCGGCTGCGTACAGGCAGTCATCGCCGGGTAGTACCGGAGTGCTGACCATTTTCTCTTCGTCGATCAGCGTGGCCTCTACACTGCCATCATGGAGTAATCTCCAGCTGATGACTTCTTTAAGTGTGATGCTGTGAAAGCCATCAGCCGATAGCACCGCATGGGTGCCTATGGTGTCCGGTACCTCCTGAATAATTTCTCGTCCGTTTTCACATTGGTACTCGTAGTAGTCGGCGGCTGTTTCCAGCTCCACCACCTTGTGCAGAGGTGCGGCAAAAAATAATTCATCCACCCCCTGATCGTAATAGCCCTGCCACTGGCCATTAAGCGGGTCGTTTATTTCGTCGCAGGCCACTAGTTCGTCAAGCCAGGGAACCAGTCCTACGACTTCTCCACTCAGGCGCAGGCCCCAGGCCAATACCTTGACGGAAAATAGTTTTTCTGGGCTTTCGGAATTACTGTAAAGC
>JBMZST010000057.1:0-8267 GCA_049623265.1 Porticoccaceae bacterium | reverse complement strand
CCGACAAATGGGATAAGGCCAAAGAAAAAGCCGCCAAGCAGGTGCGCGATACCGCAGTAGAGCTACTCGACATCTACTCTCGCCGAGCGGCTCGAGAGGGCTTTGCCTGCAGTGCAAACGAAGAGGACTACCGCAAATTTAGCAGCGACTTCTCATTTGAAGAGACCGCGGACCAGCAGGAGGCCATCGATGCCGTGCGCCGCGATTTGCTGAGCCCCCAGCCTATGGATCGCTTGGTATGTGGGGATGTGGGTTTTGGTAAAACAGAAGTCGCCATGCGCGCGGCCTTTACCGTGGTTTCCAGTGGTAAACAGGTAGTTATTTTAGTGCCCACTACGTTGCTTGCTCATCAGCACCTGCAGAATTTCCAGGATCGCTTTGCCAGCTGGCCGGTACGCATACAGGAGCTGTCGCGCTTTAAAACCAGCAAAGAGCAGGATCAGGTGATCGCCGAGACCGAGGCCGGCAAGATCGATATACTCATCAGCACCCACAAACTGCTGCACGCAAATATAGACTTCAGTCGTCTGGGCCTCATGATAATTGACGAGGAGCACCGCTTTGGTGTGCGCCAAAAAGAGAAAATAAAATCTCTGCGCAGCTCGGTGGATATCCTCACCATGACCGCCACCCCTATTCCGCGCACACTGAATATGTCGATGCACAGTATTCGCGATCTATCGATTATCGCTACCCCACCAGCCAAGCGGCTGTCAGTCAAGACCTTTGTACGCAAGCAAGAATCCAGGGTGACTCGAGAGGCCATACTGCGTGAAATACTGCGCGGCGGTCAGGTTTACTTCCTCCACAATGATGTCAAGAGTATTCAGCGAGTGGCTGACGAGTTGGCAGAACTGGTGCCCGAGGCTCGTATTCAAATCGCTCATGGCCAGATGCGCGAGCGGCAATTGGAACAGGTTATGTCCGACTTCTACCATCAGCGCTTCAATGTGCTGGTGTGCACCACCATTATTGAAACCGGCATCGATGTGCCCAGCGCCAATACCATACTGATAGAGCGCGCGGATAAATTCGGGCTGGCCCAATTGCATCAGCTGCGCGGCCGTGTGGGTCGTTCGCATCATCAGGCCTACGCCTATTTAATGACCCCTGCCGATAAAAAGTTAACCTCAGACGCCACCAAGCGGCTAGAGGCCATTTCAGCTGCCGATCATCTGGGCTCAGGGTTTACCCTAGCCACCAATGATCTGGAAATTCGGGGCGCAGGCGAACTGCTGGGCGAGGAACAGAGCGGACATATACAGGCCATAGGCTTTACCCTGTATCTAGAGATGCTAGACCGGGCGGTCAATGCTATCCGCAGCGGTGCCAAACCAGATCTGAAGGCAGCTCTGCACCAGGGGGTTGAGGTGAATCTGCATATACCGGCGCTGATTCCCGATGATTATCTGCCCGATGTCAATATGCGACTAACTTTATATAAGAGGCTGTCTAACTGCCAGACTAAGGAGCAGCTGCATGAGTTACAGGTGGAGATGATTGACCGCTTTGGATTGTTGCCAGATCAGGTAAAGGCACTGTTTCAGGTTACCGAGCTGCGCCAGCTGGGCGAACAGCTGGGGCTAAAGAAAATCGAAGCGGGCCCCAATGGTGGCCGGGTGCAATTTAGAGAAAATACTACTGTGGAGCCAATAACCATTGTCACCATGGTGCAGACTCAACCAACTATTTTCCGCTTGCAAAACAACGACCAACTGAGTTTCACTATGCCCATGGAGAGTCCGCAAGAACGCTTTGCCCAGGTCAATGAGATACTGCAACAACTGCTTGCAGCAACTGGGCCCTAAGCACAGAACAGGGAATGATAATGAGCAGCACCCAAACAGAGCCCTTGCCAATGCTAACCCTCCCCAAATTAGCCAGTCTCTTCATAAGCCTGGCCCTGGGGTTGATGACAGCAGCTACAAACGCTAATGAGGACGATCTGGGCGCAGCGGAGTATCAGATAACGCCCCCAGATAACTGGTACCAGGTTGAAGTCATCCTATTTACTCAGCAGGGCAATACTGGCAGTGAAAGCCCACCCCAGGACTACCAGTTGGATTTTCCCGCCAACTGGCAACAGCTTATTGATCCCCGTCTGGAGGATACCGGAGTCCACCCACCTATTGCTGAGGGTGCGCTGCTGAGCCCAGACAGAGTTCAGAACATCGACGCTGAGCCACAAGAATGGGTGATTCCCCGCACGCAGGTGGAGGACCCAGCAATCTCCCAATTTCAAGATATAGAGTTCCAAGATCAAGAGCTTAAAGACCAAGAGTTCCAGAGTCAGGACAGTGACCAGCAAACTATAAGCGATGCTCGAGCGCTAGCGGCCCAGCGCCTGGCTGAAGCCCAGGCTATTGATCAGCAACTCGCATCGGACAGCTATATATCCGACTATCAACCAAAGTATGAACAGCCAATGTTGCTTTTGAGCAGCGACTATCGGGACCTCAATGAAAGCGCACTGGCTCTGGATCGCCGTGGCTACAATGTGGTGTTTCACAATGCCTGGCGCTTTGCCAGCGAGGGTGAAGACAGAGACCCATGGCTATTGATAAAAGCAGGACAGCGCCTTGAAGACCGATATCAGATTGAAGGGACCCTACGCTTTTACAAGTCTCGTTTCTTGCACTTTCAAACCGACCTGTGGCTGGCACAGTTTAGCAATGAGGACTCCCAGCTGGTCGAACTTCCAGACTGGCCCAAAGCCACGCAGCCCGAGGCAGCTGTCCCTCAGCATAGCAGCGTTTTCTATGCCAATTTGGACAACCTGCAGCCCATGGATATAGCTATGGATGTGGACTTGAGTATGGAGAGCGCCCAGAGCCTGATTGCAACTAACCCAGATCATTCTGTGGATAGGGTTGATCCTCGCCTGCTGGAGCTAGCTACCCAAAAACTATCCAAACCCAAACGGTACCCAATCACTGAACTATGGACATTAAACAGATCCGTGCGGCTGGACGAAGCTGAGGTGTACTATATTGATCACCCCAAAATGGGCCTATTGGTGAGCATCAAGAGCTACCAACCCGTGCTGCTTAATCCGCCAGTCACCGAGACCGCAGAGGAAAATGGTGCGGCCAGCGCGGCACTGAGCTCAGACTAGTTGTCGGGTGGGTCGCTATCATCTAGGACTGCGGCACGAGAATCAGGTTATCAGTATTAAAACCCAGTGATGAGGCCCGTTCTAGAAAGCGATCCATCACCTGGTCCGACACCTGCGGCGTGCGCGCCAAGAGCCAGAGATAGTCAGTGGTATTCCCTGCCACAAAGGCATACTGGTAATTCTCGGCATCCAGCTCAAATACAATATAAGAGCCGAAAAAGGGCCCAAAGAATGACACCTTAAGGTGTCCAACATCCTCACTGCCAACAAAGTAGGCTCTGCCCTCGGCCCGACTAGGTTCCCCTGTCTCTGCGGAACGGCCACTGTTAATCACTCTGATGCCGCCGTCCTCTCGCAGGGAATATTCCGCGGTAACCTCAATTAAACCGCGCTCGAAGGAGTGATCGAGCCGAGCAATCTCGTACCAGCGCCCCAGATAGGGCTGTATGGCAAAATCTTTCACCGGCTGCACCCCATCTGGCGCACCCAGACAGCCGTAGAGGCTCAGTGACAAAATAGCGATGGCAAAAAGACGCACAACCCTCTCCCTAAAAATTCCGTAAGCCCCGATTATACGCAGCGATAACACAATTAGGGTCGCCATCTACCGGATAACAGATAGCGACAGTCACCACAGAGAGCAGGCTCCTGATCAAATTCAACTCGCCACAATGCATCCATCCAAAATATAGCCAGGGCAGCAAAAAAACAGTGGACATTGATTAGATCGACCATTGCGTTGACAAAAATAACCGCCGCCAACAACCCCAGCAGGGCTATGGCGCTAACCAGTAGCTTGGCTACCAAAGACTGGGCAAATAATGTCTCTGCGTTGATACCAGCGGCCTGCTGTCGCTCCGCAAACCAGAAACGCCCTGAGGTCAGTAGCCAATAGCAAAAATAAAACAATAGCGCCATGATAATCATCATGGGCCAGAGGGCTCCGCCCAGCTGATCCAACATCAGGACCAGAGTTTGGTCGACCAACAGGGGCGCCTCAAAGGGAAACGACAGCCTATTATCATCAATAAGCCAGTAGCCATTAAAATAACCCAGCGACAGCATGCGTACCGGGTTGTTGTAGATGCCGGCAATGGCAATAACAGCAATAAGCCCGATATAAAATAGCAACATAGAGCTGTGGATTTCTTCAATAAGCCACCAGCCCACCAGAGCAGTCAGCACTAATATAGGAATACCTATGCAAAAAATAACATCTGCAGTTTGATAGAGCAGCGAGTAAAAGCGCTTAACCAACCGGCCCAGCGCAGACAAGCAATTTTGAAAAACCGCGTAACCCGGCAGTTGAGTCGCCAGTGATGGCACGACCTGCTCAAGTAGCTGATTGCGGCCGCAGAAAGTGACACCGCCAGTGATCGCCATACCCAAAAGACCGCACCAGATTTGTCTGCGCGACGACCCGGAGAGAGCGCCTAGAAACTCTGAACTCAGATAATCAACAACGGCCAGACCCAACAACCCCCAACCGATGCACAGCATAACCAGACTTAAAATATGGGTAATAGAACGACGGGCAATGGCTAGCATAGGCCATCCCCTCTCGGGAAATTCACAACTGAAAACACTGAGCAGCAATACCCAGTCCAACTTGAAAAGCCCATGATCCGATATCCCTATCAACAGACAGCCTTTATCCATTCACAATCGGCTGTCTGTATTCTCCCCTTTAAACATCCCTGTTACTCAAAGAGGACTTCTGAAGTTGCTATCACTACCCGCTTACAATGACTACTTACAGATGAAATGTAGATGCTGCCCGATCAAAATTCCACTCCATTGCTGGATTTTATAGCTGACTCAGTCTCTGCCAGGTTGAAACTGGCCTCCTGCCAGCCCTTCAGCCTGACCTTCGATATGCAATGTCGATGTTGGAAAGGCGATTTCTGCCTGATTGGCCTCAATAATTGCCGCCACTTTTAACAGTACATCCTGTTTGATTTTATGGAAGGCGATCCAATCGGTGGTCTTAGTGAAGGTGTAGATAAAAAAGTCTAAAGAACTCTCAGAGAAGCGATTGAAATTGACAATCATTGTCTGCTGAGAGTCGATCTCAGGGTGTTCAGTTAACATGGCTGTGACCTGCTCAACGATGGTCGCCATTACACTGATATCCTCGTAGCGTATCCCCACAGTTTCGTAAATTCTGCGGTTGCTCATACGCGAGGGATTTTCCACCGAAATACTAGCAAAGGCCGAGTTGGGGATATACAGCGGGCGCTTGTCGAAGGTCCTTATTCTGGTCAGACGCCAGCCGACATCCTCTACGGTGCCCTCAATTTCTTTGTCGGGAGAGCGCACCCAGTCACCCACGGAAAAGGGGCGATCCAAATAGATCATCAGGCCACCAAAAAAATTGGCCAGCAAATCTTTGGCGGCAAAGCCCACCGCAATACCACCTATGCCACCAAAGGCCAAAAGGCCCGAAATACTGTAACCAAACAACTGCAGGGCCACCAGAATAGCGGTGATAATCACCGAAGCGCGCAATAACTTGCCGACAGCAATCACTGTGGTGGCATCCATGGGCTTGGCCATATAGTCTGGATGCACCAGATTGCGCTCTGCGCGTTTGATAAAGTTAGTCAAAAACAGCGCGCCCAGAAAGATGACGGCCAGGCGGTTAATCGGATCGATCAAACTCTGCAGTGGAGAGCCCATCTGTTCGGCCGCCACACTGGCAGCAAAATTGACACCAAGAATCCACACCAACCAGATGGCAGGTCTGCGGCAGGCTTCAATAAAGGCGTCATCCCATGCCGTGACCGATTTCTCCGCATGCAGTTCGAGACGATCGATAATCTTGTTAAGAATATAGCCCGCCGTCAGTGCTGCGAGAACAATCACAAAAAGATGGGCTATCCATAGATTGTCATAGCCGGCCAGGCTAACAAACCAATTTTCGATGGCATTCATAGTGATTACCTGCTCCGACTTATTTTGTTGAGTTGCTGAACAATTTTATTGCGTCTGGGATCGGCGCTAAGTGTATCCCAATCTAATTGCCGGTTACCCCGCATGGCGCCAATCCTATCTGAGCCTTCCAATGCCTGTTGTTCCATCATCGCCAGCACCTCCTGTGCGCCCTCTGGACAATTGCATACCAGAATCATATCGCAACCAGCAGCCAATGCCAGCTGCGCTTTATCGGTGTAGCCGCCGGCCACATCGGCACCTTTCATACTGAGATCATCGCTAAAGATAACGCCGTCAAACCCCAGCTGTTCACGCAACACCTGCTGCAACCAAAAAGCGGAGAACCCCACGGAGTCCGCAGCGACCTCCGGAAAGGTAATATGGGCGGGCATGATGCCATCCAACAGACTGGACAGAGCAGCAAAGGGTTTTAGGTCATGATCCAGCAACTGCTGCCAGCTTCTCGAGTCCACGGGGGCCTCTAGATGGCTATCAGCGACAATGCCCCCATGACCCGGAAAGTGCTTACCTGTCGCTGCCATACCCGCCTCGTGCATGCCTTCAATAAAGGCCCGAGCCAAGTCAATAACCAACGCCGGCTGGTCTGAAAAAGCCCTGTCACCAATAATGCTGCTGGTGTCTCTATCCACATCTAGCACCGGAGCAAAGCTGATATCAAAACCGCAGGCCAGCACCTCGGAGGCCATCAACCAGCCTACATCCCGCACCAGCTGCAGTCCACTCTGGGGGCTTTCGGCCAGGGCATCGCCCAACAGCTGCATAGGCGGCAACAGGGTAAAGCCATCGCGCAAACGCTGAACCCGTCCACCCTCTTGATCTACAGCAATCAGCAGATCATCCGCGGCCTGTCTTATCTGGGCATTCAATGCAGTCACCTGCTCTCGGCTTTCTATATTGCGTGCAAATAAAATAACACCACCCACCTGGGGACTCTGCAGCAATAAGCGCTCCTTAGGGGTTAGTTCTGTACCCTCTAAATCGAGCATTAAGCGTCCGTATGCCATTGGCGAGTTTCCTGTTTAGACGGATTTATTATTTAAGCTATTAACGCTATTCCACTGGGCTATTTTAACCAGGAAACAAATTTCAGCACAGGAAAAATAATAGTATATTTTTGAGACGCTTAGACAATCTATGTAAAAATCTACATTGAATTTGCGCGCCAACTTAACGCTGGAGTCGGAAAATAATTTTCATGCGCAGCGAGTTGATTAGTGCTAATTTTAGCTGTCTCTGCTCAATTAGGAGACCTGCAATGGCAATTCAACTTCCAACTCTGGGTCAGTGGTATCAGGATTTCGCTGTCAATCGGCTGTTCGAGATTATTGGCCAGGATCAATACTGCGCAACCCTGGATATCCGCTATGAAGACGGCGAGATCGATGAGATAGATCTGGAGCAATGGGCTCAGATGCCCGTGTCACTGGCTGACCCTCCCCATGAGTGGCGCAGCCTGTTCGATCTCGGAGAGGAGCAACGCAGCTTCCCTGACGATATTATCGTGCCGGCTGCCGGCTCAGACGTACTCGCACGAATGGAGCCTGACTCGCAGTTTGGCTGGGATGAGTTTTAACCTCTGGACGCCAATCTCTTATTAGATATGGATTTTGGGGCCGACCCTACCTCTGGTGCAGTTTGATCAATATGCTGAAGTATCAGGTCCGCAGCCTCCTGGCTATTGTCCACCAGTTTAAACAGATCCAGCTCATCAGCTGATATACAGCCCTGTTCCAGCATGCGCTGCACGATCCAGTCCACCAATCCAGACCAGTAGTCCCGCCCGACCAGAACAATAGGAAACGGTCGCACCTTGCCGGTCTGCACCAGGGTCAGCGCCTCAAACAACTCATCCAGTGTGCCATAGCCTCCCGGAAATATAACAAAACCCACAGCATGCTTAACAAACAGGTATTTGCGCACGAAGAAATAGCGAAAATCCAAGGATATATCCTGATAGGGATTACTGGTCTGTTCAAAGGGAAGCTCAATATTTAAGCCCACAGAGGCCGCTGCAGTGTCGTGGCAGCCGCGATTGGCCCCTTCCATAATCCCCGGCCCGCCGCCAGTGATCACCGGCACCCCTCGCCGACCCAGTCGCTCCCCCAAAATTTGCGCCTGCTGATAATGGGGCGACCCAGGCTCAAACCGAGCGCCACCAAACACAGTAACCGCCACTCCCAACTTAAGGAGTCTATCT
>JBMZST010000056.1:0-8276 GCA_049623265.1 Porticoccaceae bacterium | reverse complement strand
ATTGCCCTTGGATGGGCATGAACAGTCTGGAAAATTTGCTCGACTGCCTGGAGCAGGGCAGTAATGAAATCGAGGTTGACCCCGGGCTGGGTCGTGAGGCCTACAGGTCACTCGAGCGCATGATGAACTTTAAGGCTTAAGCTTGTCAGCAGATTTAATTTGCCTCCCTTTTAGCCAATTCACAGTTAACTACTAGAGTTTTTCAATTCGGTCTTCTAGGGCCGCCACGTCGCGAATGCGCTGACGGATAATCGCTGAGCGCTTAAAATCTGCAGTTACCAGCTTCACTGCTAGGGTGAGTTGCTCCCTGGCCTTGTCTAGGGCACCCACCAGAATAAAATACTCGGCTCTGGCTTCGTGAACACCGGAAATATTGCCAGCCAAACCTCTGACCTCAGCCAGCCGATACCAAATCATGGGGTCTTCTGGGCGCATTCTGCTCAGTGCAGTCAATATGGCTCCAGCCTCTTCGTAGCGATGAGCCTGCCATAGGATCTCAGACTTGATGGCCGTGAGCGGGTAGTTATTAGGGCTTATGCGCAGCAGACGATCAACCTTTGCCAGCCCCTGGTCATAGAGTTTAAGGGCTATATCCAGCTCTAAGTCCGCGTATTGAAGCGATAGCTGATAGGGGCTGTCTCTAAGCAGTGGATCTAAAATCTCGCGGGCCTGTTGATAGTCTCCGGCCTCGGTGTGTGCCAGAGCCAGGCCATAGTAAACCGCCTCTGGGTTCTGCGGATTGCTTTTGAGTTCGCCATTAAATCCTTTGATGGCGTCCTGAGGGTTGTTGGCGATGGCCATAAGCGCCCGGGCTTTGATGAGATGAAACTCGGGGCTGCGCGGATAGTGGCGCATGGCTGTTCCCATAGCGCGACCGCGAGCATCGGCGATGCGCTTCTCTGTAATTGGGTGGGTCAATAGAAACTCTGGTGGCCGACTGCCGGAGTAGCGGGTGGCCTTGAGTAGGGCGGCAAACATATCGGCCACAGCCCCCGGATCGCGATTGGCACGCTCCATGGTCTGCAGTCCCATGCGGTCAGCTTCCTGCTCGTTTGACCTGCTGTAGCGCAGTTGGTTATTCATCGCCAGTGCCTGGGCTGAGGTGATAGCTGCCATACCAGCATCACCACCGGCGGTGGCGGCGATGACCAAGCTGGCCAATAAACCGGCTAGGCTGACCATACTGGATGAGCGCTGAGCTTCGAGTCCGCGAGCGAAGTGACGTTGACTGAGGTGGGCAAGCTCATGAGCCAGCACAGAGGCCATCTGGTCTTCATTTTCTGCCAGGGCAAATACACCAGTGTGAAAACCCACGACACCCCCGGGCACGGCAAAGGCGTTCATGGTCGGGTTGTTAATAATCACCAGTTCAAGCCTGGGGTCTTCGAGATCAGAATAGGTGGCCAGGTTGTACAGCAGCTCCTCAAGATATTGCTGCATCAGAGGATCGTCGTGCTCGCGCACCCGGCTGCGAAATGCCTTTAACCAGGTTCTGCCGAGCTCGTACTCTTGCTGTTTGGATACTATCCCGGAGGTGCTGTCACCGAGGATCGGCAGTTTTATCTCCGCGGCCTGAACTGCTGGTTGCCCGGGGGCCATAACCAACAGAATTAGCACGACCAGAGCCGTAAACCCTGTGCCTGTCTTGAGATAGCTGGGGTTAGCAACTGTCTTTAGTTTGCGAGATTTCAAGATATTGTCTGAGGACCTAGTGCAGAGTTTGAGATTGAGTACCACTGTAGCGAATAATGTCGGGGATTTCGACAGTTGAAATATGCTCTGGTTTCATGTCAGATACCAAGCCATAACAGGTTCGGGTTGAAATAAGTTGACCCTGGCCCGTCCCAGACCTTTAAATCAACTCAGTGTTTACTCAGGTGTGTTAATGAAGCAGGTATTTAAGAAGTGGCAAGAACAGTACTTTGGCAACGAAGAGGCGGTGCTACTGGCGCTGATGTTAGCTGTCCTGCTGGTTGTGGCCTCCACCCTGGGTGCCGTTTTAGGGCCGGTGTTTACTGCCATGATTCTGGCATTTCTGCTTCAGGGTCTGGTTAATTCTCTAAGCCGGCGTGGCGTGCCCATGGGCTTGGCGATTACGATTGCCTTTGCTCTGTTCTTTGTTGGCTTTGTCTCTGTGCTGGTGGTGTTGATACCCATAGTGGGTCGACAGACCTCGCTGTTCGTCTCAGAGTTGCCCAATATGCTCGGTAGGCTTCGCGAACTATTGGTTTCTCTGCCGGAAAAGTATGCCGAGTATGTGAGCCCAGAGCAGTTTCGAATTATTGTAGCCAGAGCCTCAGAGGAGGCCGCTGGTCTCGCCGAGCAAATTTTAAGCCTGTCGCTCAGCAGTTTCCCCAGTCTGTTTGGTGTGCTGTTGTACCTGTTTTTGGTGCCCATGCTGGTGTTCTTTATGCTGAAGGACAAGGATATTCTGATCAGCTTTGTCTCTGACCTGCTACCCCGAGAGCGCAGTGTTATGACTAGGATTTGGTCGGAGATGGATATTCAGTTTGCCAACTATATCCGCGGCAAGGCCATTGAGATTTTGATTGTCGGCGCCGTTTCCTATGTCGCCTTTTTAATCCTGGGCCTAAATTACGCCGCGCTGCTGGCCCTGCTGGTTGGTCTCTCGGTATTGATTCCCTACATTGGCGCCACGGTGGTAACCCTGCCGGTGCTGCTGGTGGGCTATATGCAGTGGGGTTATTCCGCTGACTTCCTGTGGCTTTTCTTAGTCTATGGTGTAATTCAATTCCTCGACGGCAACCTACTGGTGCCACTGCTGTTCTCTGAGGTGGTTAATTTGCATCCGGTGGCTATTATTGTTGCCGTGCTATTTTTTGGAGGAATTTGGGGCTTCTGGGGCGTATTTTTTGCCATACCTCTGGCGACCCTGGTCAAGGCTGTTTATAACGCCTGGCCGCGTAAGGAGTTCGTGGAGCAGGAGGCTGAAGCGGCGTCTATCGACGTAGATGACCAGTCTTAAGACCTATGCCGGCCAGATGGCGGCCAACCGCCGCTAAATCGCGCTCCAACGCTAATAACAACGTATTAATTTCGCTCCCCGGGGCATACTAAAAGGATCTCTCCATGTTGCCATTGTCTTATTCAGCTAAACAGATTTCTCGGCACGCTGTGCATTGGATTGTAGCCCTGTGCCTATCGCTATTATTGACCGGCTGTAGCGGGGGAGACTCGCAGATGGACGTTCAGGCCAACGGCCTCTCGTCTGTGATAAAAAGCCCCAATGATCAGCGCGAATATCGCCATCTGGTGCTTGAAAATAAACTCGAGGTCTTGCTGATAAGCGATACCGAGGCTGAGACTTCGGCGGCCTCACTGGACGTCTATGTGGGTAGTTACCAGAATCCCGCTGATCGCGAGGGTCTGGTGCATTTTCTTGAGCATATGCTGTTTTTGGGGACCAAAGATTATCCGGTCCCAGGGGAGTACCAGACCTTTATTGCCGAGCACGGTGGCAGCCACAATGCCGGCACCGGCCTGGAGAACACCAATTACTTCTTCGATATTAACTCGGATTATTTAGAGCAGGCGCTGGACCGCTTTGCGCCGTTTTTCTCAAGCCCTAACTTTGATGCCAAGTATGTAGATCGCGAGCGCAATGCGGTTGAGTCTGAGTACCGATTAAAAATTAAAGATGATGGCCGTCGCCAGTGGGAGGTGTTGCAGACCCAGGTAGATCCCAGCCACCCAATGGCCAAGTTTACCGTCGGCAATTTGGAGACCCTGGCTGACTTGGAAGGTAGGCCAGTGCGCGATGATCTGCTGGCTATCTACGAGCAGTACTACTCCGCTAACCTGATGAAGTTAGTGGTGCTGGGTCGCGAGAGCCTGGATGAGCTTGAGGCCATGGTGGTGCCCAGATTTGAAATTATCACCAATAGGGATGTGGTTATTGAGCCCCCTGTGGACCGGCTGGTGCAGGCTGAGAGACTACCACTGGTGGTTGAGTTTGAGCCTCTTAAAGAGATGCGTGAGCTGAATATGAGCTTTCAGCTACCCAAAATGCAGCCCCATTGGCGGGTTAAACCCGCTCGCTATCTGGGTGCGGTAATTGGCCATGAGGGACAGGGCAGTCTGGTTCAGGTGCTTAAAGATCGAGGCCTGATCGAAAGCCTCAGCGCCGGCAAGGGTCTGGAGGATCGCAGCTCTAGCCTGTTCTCTATTAATATTAGTTTGACCCCGAAAGGCTTTGCTCAGCGTGATCAAATTGTGGAGATGGTATTTGCCTGGATTGCAGAGGTGCGAGATCAGGGTTTGCAGCAATGGCGTTACGATGAACAGGCTAAGATGGCCGATGTGGCTTTTCGTTTCCAGGAGAAGCAGAGCCCCATGGGCTATGTTTCGTCACTATCTGGCATGATGCAACATTATCCAGTGGCCGAGGTGTTGCAGGCAAATTACCTGATGACTGGCTGGGATTATAAGCTGATAGCCGAGACCGCCAGTGCTCTGACACCTGATAATCTGTTGATGATGGTGATCGCACCTGAGGCGGAGACTAACCAGCTGTCAGAGCGCTACCAGGCTCCCTACGGCGTATCCTCTATATCCAGTGAGACTTTGGCCGTCTGGAAATCGCCCAGAGCAGTGCCTGAGTTGGCAGTGGCCGACCCAAACCCCTATCTCCCCGACAGTCTGACGCTTGTGTCGCAAGAATCAGCCGCTGATCAGCCGGCATTGATTTTAGATCAACCAGGATTGCGCGCCTGGCATCTTCTGGATACCAGATTTTCTGTACCCAAGGCGCATATCGTCGCCTCGATGGGGACCAATAGCTTGGCAACGGTAGACGGTCTGGTTAAAGGGGAGCTGTTCCTGGATATGGTTGGGGACCAGCTTAATGCCAAGATTTACCCCGCCTCTGAAGCGGGGCTCAGCTTTTCGCTTAGCGTTGATAGTCAGGCATTATCGATTGTTGTGGGTGGCTATGCCGACAAACAGGCGGTTCTGCTGGGGGATATTTTAGGCGCGCTAAACAACCCGGATTGGGATGAGGCGAGATTTAAGCGTCTAAAGCAGTCGCGACTTCGCCGCTGGTCAAACTTCCAACGGGAATATCCATTTAGGCAAGTGATGGCCGGCCTCTACTCAATGTTTAATGGGCGCTGGACGCCATTGCAGAAGGCTCCGGCCCTTGAATCTGTCAGTCTGCCGCAGCTGCAGGCATTTGCCGACGAGCTGCTGGCGAACATAGAGTTAAAGTTGTTAGTCAGCGGTAACCACACAGAATCCAGTGCTCGGGGTATTGTCGAGTTGCTCTCTGGCTCGCTGCAGCTTACTGAGCTCAACAACCCCCAGATAGTTGCCAAACTGCCTGCTGGCGAGCGCGCCGCGCAGATACCTATTGATCACGACGACGCAGTGATGGTGCTGTACAAGCAGGGTAATAACGATAGCCTAGAGGAAAGGGCGCGGTTTGCACTGCTTGGAGAGATGCTATCAGCGCCGTTCTATAATGATCTGCGTACCGAAAAACAGCTGGGTTACGTGGTCTCTGCCTTTACTAACCACTTTGGGCCAGTGCCTGGCCTGGCCATGTTGGCTCAGTCACCTGTGGCCGATGAGGCTGCACTGCGCGCCGAGTTTGAAGGCTTTTTGGCTAATTACGCTGAGCAGGTAGCAGCGCTGACCGAGAACGATTTGCAGCGCTATCAGTTGTCGATTCTGGGTAGCCTGGAAGAGGCGCCAAAGAATCTGTCGGAAATGAATGGTCGATTTCTGGAATCTCTGGATATGGGTTATGAAGAGTTTGATTTCCGTACTCAGCTAGCCGCCGCTATTCGCGCTGTCTCGGTGATGGAGTTGCAGCAGGCCTACGCAGCTATTGTGGCCCAGCAGGCACGCAGTCTGTGGTTGCAAACCACAGAGCCGGGCAATCAAAATACCGCGCTAGACCTGCGAAATAAGCAAGGCAGCTACAGCTATGATTTTTAAAAACTGCTTATTGAATGGAAATGTGTAGTTAAACTAACTTATTAAGTTTTTTATTTTATGTAAATTAAAACTAATTATTTCAATACCTTGCATGATTAAATTAATGTAATATATATTTTATATTTGATTTTATCTGAAAGGGAAATCGGTTGAATTTGTAGTTTAGCTACATTAAAATGCGGCGCCAAAGAGACAGACAGTTTGCGGGTTGCTCACCCGGGGGTTAATCTAACCCAGACCAGGCTGTCGACCTTGCCATTAACTAACTTTGATTGGTGCCGCATGTCGCAGGATTTAGACCCAGCTGAAACTCAAGAATGGCTTGATGCCTTTGATTCAATTTGTCGGGCTCAGGGGGATGATCGCGCGACCTATATCCTCTCTCAGCTGCAGGCGCACGCCGCAGACGAAGGTATCCAACTACCTCAGTCGGTAACCACGCCTTTCCGCAATACCATTCCTGTCAATCAGGAAAAAACCATGCCTGGCGATCTATTTATGGAGCGTCGTATCCGTTCTCTGGTGCGCTGGAATGCACTGGCTATGGTAATGCGTGCTAATAGGCAGAGTGAGGGCATTGGTGGCCATATCGCCAGCTTCTCCTCTGCAGCTACTCTGTATGATGTCGGATTTAACTACTTCTTCCGCGGTTCCGATGGCGATGATATGGGGGACCTGGTGTTCTTCCAGGGCCACAGCTCTCCCGGTATGTACGCGCGCTCATTCTTAGAGGGGCGATTTACCACTGAGGAACTGGATAAGTTCCGCCGCGAAGTGGACGGCACTGGCCTGTCTTCATACCCCCATCCCTGGTTGATGCCAGATTACTGGCAGTTTCCCACGGTTTCTATGGGCCTTGGGCCCATCCAGGCGATTTATCAGGCGCATATTATGCGCTATCTGTCGGCCAGGGATCTGTCTGCCCGTGGCGATCGTAAGGTTTGGGCCTTTTTGGGCGATGGTGAATGTGATGAGCCAGAGAGCCTCGGCGCTATTTCCCTTGCCGGTCGCGAAGGCCTTGAGAACTTGATTTTTGTTATTAACTGTAACCTGCAGCGCTTGGATGGCCCGGTTCGCGGTAATGGCAAGATTATTCAGGAGCTGGAAGGTGTGTTCCGCGGGGCTGGCTGGAATGTCATTAAAGTGATCTGGGGTCGCCACTGGGATCCGCTGCTGGAAAAAGACAAGAGCGGTATGTTAATCAAACGCATGAACGAAGTCTGCGACGGGGATCTGCAAAACTACAAGTCTAACGGTGGCGCTTACACCAGAGAGCATTTCTTTGGTAAGTACCCAGAGTTATTGGAACTGGTCAAGGATATGACCGATGACCAAATTATGGCTCTCAATCGTGGAGGTCACGATCCTTACAAGGTCTACGCGGCTTATTCTGAGGCAGTAGCCAGCAAAGGCAAGCCCACAGTCATTCTGGCCCATACCGTGAAGGGCTATGGACTGGGCGATGGCCAGGCAGCGAATGACACCCACTCGGTGAAAAAACTGGATTCTGAGCAGCTGCGTTATTTCCGCGACCGCTTTGGGATTCCCGTGGCGGATGAAGAGCTGGAGACAGTGCCCTATTATCGTCCCGCAGAGGACAGCCCAGAAATCACCTATATGAAGCGTCGTCGCGAGGCGCTGAATGGTCCCTTGCCCTCGCGCAAGCACCATTTTGAGCCTATGCAAGTGCCTGCGCTCAGCAGCTTTAAGAAGCAGCTGGAGAGCACCGGTGAGCGCGAGATTTCGACGACCATGGCCTTTGTGCGTGTGCTCTCGACATTGGTCAAAGACAAGAATATTGGCAAGTACGTAGTGCCCATTGTACCCGATGAGGCGCGCACCTTTGGTATGGAAGGCATGTTCCGGCAGCTGGGTATCTATACTTCGGCAGGACAGAAGTATGTGCCCCATGATCACCAGCAGATCATGTACTACAAGGAAGACAAGAAAGGTGTGATTCTGGAGGAGGGTATTAACGAAGCGGGCGCCATGTCAGCCTGGTTGGCTCTGGCCACGTCTTACAGCACCAATGCGGTGCCTATGATTCCGTTCTATATCTTCTATTCTATGTTTGGCTTCCAGCGTATTGGTGATCTGGCCTGGGCTTCAGGTGATAGCCAGGCGCGTGGCTTCCTGATCGGTGCCACCGCGGGTCGCACCACTTTGAATGGTGAAGGCCTGCAGCACCAGGATGGTCACAGTTTGATTCTTGCCAATACCATTCCTAACTGTAAGAGTTACGACGCTGCCTTTAGCTACGAATTGGCGGTGATTATTCAGGATGGCATCAAGTGCATGTTCGAAGATAAGCAGAACTG